>JASFGN010000001.1:0-18655 GCA_050123735.1 Desulfobacterales bacterium
GTGTGATGTTCTGGATGCCGCCTGCATTGATTTGAAAGGGTTTACGGAGGACTTTTATCAAACCATGGCCGCAGGCAGTCTTGCGCCGGTGTTAAACACGTTATTGTTTCTAAAAACCCGAAGCGTGCATACCGAGATTGTCAACCTGATGGTTCCCGGAAAAAACGATGACCCAAGGCAGGTCCGTGCCATGTGCCGGTGGATTTATAAAGAACTGGGGCCGGACACGCCCCTGCATTTTAGCCGCTTTTATCCGCGCTACAAGCTCAAAAGCGTACCGCCGACACCGGTGTCGGCCCTCGAAAAGGCCAGGCAAGTTGCCATGGATGAAGGCCTTCATTTTGTCTACCTGGGCAATGTCCCCGAGCACCCGGGCGGACACACCTACTGCCCGCATTGTCAAAAAATATTGATTCGCCGGATCGGCTATCGCGTGAAGGTGCTGGGTTTAAATGACGGCAAGTGTCAAACCTGCGGGCGCGCCATTGCCGGCATCTGGAAGTCTGCTGAATCTTGAAGCAATAACTCAAGATTCCCACCATATTCAATTTCGATTTTGCTGGCCGGAGATACATTTTTACTCGAGGCGATATCCTATCCTCAATACCCGGCGGAGGCTTTCATATTCGCATTAATTTTCATGCAAAATCAAAATTCAGGGCTGGCGCAGAAGCGTCAGCAAACTAATGACGGAAATGGCGCTGAGGAAAATCAGGGTATTCACAATGCCGTAGATCGGGATGATGAATAAAGTGGCCATCAAAACACCGGTAGCAGCACCGGCCAGGTCCAGGGCATAGAATCCGCCGCCGATTTTCTCCGGAACAACGCCGGTGCCGGCCATAACGGCAACGGCCAGGGCAAAATGTACGCCTCCCAGAATACCGGTCATCAAACTGAGACCTGAAAACAAGCAGCCCAGCGCCACCGGCGACAACAAATATCGAAGCTCTTCCTGAATCAAGGGCAACAATACCAACAGCCCCAGCGGCAGCCCGCAGACCAGCGTCTGGACGCGAATAAAAAGTTTCCGCGCCGCAACGGTTCTTGATGATGAAGAGTTAGGCCGTGAGATCCAACCGGCACCGACAGCCAATCCTGTCATAAAAAATGCGATAATCAAGGCCAGCTGACGATAGACAAAGCCGGCCATAATTTGAAAGCTTAATAAAAATATCACCTGAAGCACCATTTCAACGGCGCCCGATACAAAGATACTTCCAGCGACTGCAGTCGGGAATTTGGATCGACCCATCCAGAACACCGCGACAGTGATGCACCCCGTGACAGCCAGAGCCGTCCAGAGCCAACGCAGCTTTAAGTCTACCAGGATATTGAGAAGTTTTTGCAATCCTGCATGCCACTGGGTTCCCCACATCATTAGATTATGGAAATAACAGATCGGAAAGAAATCTCTGTTGACGGCAGCCCCTGCACTGCTTTTGAGTATGGATTTCATATAGTCCAGACGAAAGGGGCTGAATGCGTCCTGAAGGATATCTTCCCGGATGTAGATCAGTTTGAGGTCGCGTTCTGTGAGACGATCCCCGAGGGCTGAGGGATCTGAAAGGAGCACGCCCGATCGATCGGTGGCAAAAAATCGGTTCTGATCGCCAGGATAGATCAGTATATGCGGAAAAATCTGAAGAAGGGTTTCTTTTAGCGAACTCAAAAAACGAACCTGGGTTGGCCCCAGCATACTTTCACCCCCCGAAACCGCAAAGGACAAAATCCCGCCCGGCGCGAGCTGCTGCTTCACATGGGTAAAAAATTCAAAGGTGTAAAATCGGTTCATCTGGGCAGTGATCGGATCGCCTGTATTCATCAAAATAACATCATAGCGTTCATCAGAGCGATGCAGGAAAGCCCGAGGGTCCTGGTGAAACAGACGAACACGGGGATGTTGAAGTGATGCAGCTGTTGCAGATGACAGGTGCGGTTTGAGCAGACGAATAAAATCCGGATCCGTTTCCACGTAATCGACGCGCTGGATGCCCGGCTGTTTGAAAAGTTCATCCAGAAGGCCGGCAATGCCACCCCCCAGCAACAGGACGGTTTTAGGGTTCTGATGTTGCAGCAGCGCCAGGTGGACCCCCTGCTCGGCGCTGAGCTTATCCGGTTCCGAAAAAAGCCACAGGCCGCTGGTAAAAACCGATACCTGATCCTCTTTTTTCAACACGGCAATGTTGTGAAAGGCCGTGTCATACACGGCTGAAAAACTCGGTCCCCATTGCCAGCGCCGGCTGACATGATCCAAACGCAACCCGCCAACCGCAATCGCGACAACCATCACAGATACTGTCATCCAGATCAAGTGATCCAAACGCAGGATTGAAGTTGGTCGCCAGGGTCGAAACAGCCATGCGGAAACGATTAAGCCGATCCCGGAGGTGACCCATACGGTGGTAACAACAGAGCCATAGGGCAGAAAAACAAAGTAAACGACCAGGCCGGCGGCGGCTGCGCCCAGAGCCTCTCCCATGTAAATCCTGAGAGATTGATTCTCACCATTTTTTCGATGAATGGCCCAGCAGATTCCAAAAAGCGCACCGGATACCGGACAGAAGATACCGGTCACGGAAACGGAAATAAGCAGCATCTTCCCAATGGAAGGCAATTCCCCGGCCGGAAGTGCCCAGATCATGCGGGTGGCACGAATGAGGAGCACCGACAGGGGCAGCAGGGCTGACAGACAGACGAGCATTAGCCTCAGCAAGCTGGTGCGGGTTGAAATCTTCAACGACCATTTTGCGGCCAACCCGCTTCCAACGCCACTCCAGAGGAGCCAGCCGGCAAAAATCAATCCCGCCGACAATTCATTGCCGTAAAACAGAACCAGAAGCTCTCTTAAAATGATGATTTGAGCAACGGTCGCGACAAACCCGGTGGTTGTGATGGTCAGAACCGGCGATGATATGGTTGATGTCAGGCGCATGCTTCCGGTCTCGTACACAGGTCCTTTCACCTGAAAAACAGGCGGCGATCACGGCCTCCTTAATGCCGTCAGTTTAACAACTTTTTTCAGAAATCTAAATTTCATTCCGATGAGCATATCTGCTAATTGCATAAGTCTGTTGCAAATGAATTTTCCCAGTATTATGATAACTTGACTTCGAAGTTATTTGACCAATTCTGTGATCTCGAATCGATAAAATGCTCTGTTTGCTGCGCTTCGCTTCCCTCCTGTAAAGGTGCTGTTGAACTTCGGTCGGCAAAAAATAGTGTGTATTCATTTTTAGAAAGCATTGATCTCAGATATATGACGCATCCCTTTCGGCTTGCGGATCCACTTGCCTGTCACCTGCAGACGGCGAGTTTAATATCTTATCAATATAAACCCTTTGCTCTATGAGCAAGCAGAATAAGGAGGGCAACATGAAAAACCTCAGGCTCAACTATGACACGTTGATCAAAATCTCCAGATCCCTGTCTAAATCAAGGGATCCGGAAGAAATCATCCGAATGACAGTGGAAAGCATTCAATCAGCGCTGGATATTAAAGGTTGTGCCTTGTTTCTGATTAATCGGCGTTCAAAAGAATTGGAAGTAGCAGCTTCAAAAGGATTGAGTTCGGAGTATTTAAACAAGGGGCCGGTAAGCGCTTTGCGCTCTATGGCCGATTCCCTTAAAGATGGCCCGATAGCGGTATATGACGTTAGCGATGACCCTCGAATCCAGTATCCCGATGCGGCCAAAAAAGAGGGCATTGCCTCCATTCTTTCAGTGCCCATAATGGTAGGCGATGAAGCCATTGGCGCCATCCGCGCCTATACCGCCGAGAAATGGGAATTTACCTTGGATGATGTAAATTTGGTACAAGCCCTGGCACAGATCGCAGGTATTCTCATTGAAATGACAAGGCTATACCAGGGACAGAACGATCACATCGAAGCGTTGACCACTATGTGTGAGTCTCCCGAGTTGTAAACAGCGACACTCAATCTGAAAGACAGTCGAAGGGTGAAAATAGATGAGAAATAAAAAAGATACTCATCCGATATACTTTTATTTAAAAGATTCTCATCTATTTTCATGCAAAATGCAGGCTATAGTCTGATTTTGACTGATCTCGCGTGCGCTCCCAAACCCTCAATTTCGGCCAGGCGCATGATGTCGGCCGCCTCGCGTCGAAAGGCCTTTCGGGTGTACTGGATGACGCTGGTCTTTTTGATAAAATTGTCCACCGACAGCGCGGACGCAAAGCGGGCCGTGCCGGCGGTGGGCAACACGTGATTGGGCCCGGCCATGTAGTCGCCCACCGGTTCCGGGGTGTAGTCCCCCGCAAAAACAGCGCCTGCATTGCGGATTTGGCCCACCACTTCAAACGGATCCCGGACGTGCAGCTCGAGGTGTTCGGGGGCGATGCGGTTGGCCATATCGACGGCATCGCTCAGCCGCTTGACCACAAAAATGGCACCGAACTTCCGCAGCGATTCTTTGGCAATATCCACGCGCGCCAGGTCCGGGAGCTGTGCCTTGATTTGTTCGGCAACGGCTTTGGCCATTTTTAGCGAATCTGTGATCAATAGGGCCGAAGACAGGGCATCATGCTCGGCCTGGGACAGCAAATCGGCAGCAATAAAATCCGGTCTGGCACCCGCATCAGCGATCACCAGGATCTCACTGGGGCCGGCAATCGAATCGATCCCCACCGTACCCACCAGGATTTTTTTGGCCAGAGTGACGTAAATATTGCCCGGGCCGACAATGACATCTACTTTGGGAATGGTTTGGGTACCGTAAGCCAGGGCGGCAATCGCCCAGGCACTGCCGGCTTTGTAAACCGCGTCGGCACCCGCCTTTTTGGCCGCCACCAGCAGATGGGGGCTCACCCCGCCGGCTTGGGTCGGCGGGGTCACCATCACAATTTGTTTGACCCCCGCAACCTTGGCCGGAATCACCCCCATCAGCACCGAAGACACCAGGGGCGTCTGCCCTCCCCTGGCGCCGGGCACATAGACGCCGGCGGCATCAACCGGATGAATCAGCTGACCCAGCAGGGTACCGGGTCGATCGGTCTGCATCCAGGATCGGCGACGTTGCTGTTGGTGAAAGCTTTTGATATTGTCAGCCGCCCGGTTTAAGGCCCGGCTAAAAGTTCGATGAACCTTTTGGGCTGCTTCTGAAAATTCTTTATCCGTCACCCTCAACGATCGAGAGGTCACGCGACTTGAGTCAAACTGATGGGTATAGGAAATAACTGCTTGATCCCCCCGTTTGCGGACGTCTTCACAGATGCGACTGACTGCCGCCATTTCCTTTTTTGAAAAAACAAGACCGCGATTCACAATACGGGCAACGCGTTGTTCGGCCGAGGGTGACGGGCAATGAAAAATTTTCATGGATACACCTTTCTTAAAAATGCCAGCATCCAGTGTGCGGTTAACCAGCTACCTGTGCTGCGTGGGAGTTGAAGTGCTCGTGCTGGTTATCCAACGCCGTATCGTTTTTAGGCAGAAATACAGACACGGGTTACATATAGAGGATGTAAAGGTATATTTGCAAGTATTAACCGTTAAATATCTTGACATTGCCGCTCAATCTAAATATGAGAATTAGAGTATAATAATCCATACGAACTGAATCCGATGATACAGTGTTATCATCAAAAATTGCAGACCTGTGGAAAAGTAACATTCAACTTAAAATAAGGAGGTGCACATGGACCAGATTCTAAGAATCAACATGGGTGCGGATGGCGGACCGGCAGCGAAAACCGAACCGGTGGGCGACTATGCCGGCGCGGGCGGCCGCGGGCTGACGTCGGCCATCGTCTCAAAGGAGGTTCCTCCGTTGTGCCACCCCCTGGGGGAAGATAACAAGCTGGTTATCGCTCCCGGGCTCTTGAGCGGCTCCACAGCAGCCATGTCCGGCCGCTTATCGGTGGGGTGTAAAAGCCCGTTGACCGGCGGTATCAAGGAAGCCAACGCCGGTGGACAACCGTCACAGATGCTCGGACGGTTGGGATATGCCGCCATCGTGCTCGAAGGCAAACCCAAGGCGGATACGCTGTATAAAATTTACATCAACAAAGATAAGGTCGACATAAAGGAAGACAACAGCCTGTGCATGCTCGGAAATTATGATACCGTCGATAAAATGAAGGCCGAATACGGTGATAAAATCAGCTGCATTTCCATTGGCCAGGCCGGTGAAATGAAATTGGCCGGCGCTTCCATTGCCTGCACCGATATGGAACTCAGACCCACCCGCCATGCCGGCCGGGGCGGCGTCGGGGCGGTCATGGGCTCCAAAGGCGTCAAGGTGATTGTCATCGACGATGACGGAATGAAGATGAGACAACCCAAAGATCCTGAAAAATTCAAAGAAGCCAACAAAGAATGGGTCGCCGGGTTGAAAAAGCATCCTGTCAGCGGCGAGGGCCTGCCGGCATACGGCACCAATGTGCTGACAAATGTCATTAACGAAGCCGGTGCTTACCCGACCAAAAATTTTATGTGGGGGCGCTTCGATACCTGCGACAAGATCAGCGGGGAAACCCAGGCGGCGCTGGAGGAGGAGCGCGGCGGCAAAGGCGCTGCAACCCACGGCTGCCATCGGGGATGTATCATTCGCTGCTCTGGAACGTTTCTGAACAAAGACGGGCAATACCTGACCAAACAACCCGAATACGAGACCGTCTGGGCCCATGGCGGCAACTGCGGCATCGATGACCTGGACGCCATTGCCCAGCTGGACCGTTTAGACGATGACTTTGGTCTGGACACGATTGAAATGGGCGCCACTATTGCGGTGGCCATGGAGGCCGGGGTGGCTGAATTCGGCGATGCCAAAGCCGCTATAAACCTCGTAAAAGAAGTCGGCAAGGGAACACCTCTGGGACGCATTCTGGGCAGCGGCGCTGCCGTCACCGGCAAGGTCTTCGGTGTCGAGAGGGTCCCGGTTGTCAAAGGACAATCCATGCCGGCATACGATCCCCGCGGTGTTCAGGGCATTGGCGTGACTTATGCCACCGCTACCATGGGCGCAGATCATACGGCGGGCTACGCAGTGGCGTCCAATATCATGGGAGTTGGTGGAAGTGTTGATCCGTTGAAA
Organism: Desulfobacterales bacterium; assembly: GCA_050123735.1. Lineage (GTDB taxonomy): Bacteria > Desulfobacterota > Desulfobacteria > Desulfobacterales > JAHEIW01 > JAHEIW01. The sequence goes on from JASFGN010000001.1 coordinate 7,060, forward strand.
CCGGAAGGTCAAATAGAGCTTTCCAGAAACCTGCAGATTGCCACGGCCGCCGTTGATGCGACCGGTATGTGCCTGTTTGTTGCATTTCCGGTGCTGGATCAACCGGAGACGTTTCAAGCCCTGATCGATATGATTAATGCATTCTATGGTCTGAGCCTAACAGCCGACGATGTCACCGAGCTCGGCAAATCCATCCTGAAAAATGAACGCGAATTTAACCTCGCGGCCGGTTTAACCGCAAAAGACGATCGGTTACCCGACTTTTTCAAAAAGGAAAAATTACCGCCTCATGACATTACCTTCCAGGTGACAGATGAGGAACTCGATCAGGTATTTAACTGGTAATGAAAAATGTAGGTTTACGCAAAAGGGGAGTCCCCTGCCGGGTCTCCCCATTTTTTCTGTTTATTTTGGGGGATCGTATTAAGCGCAATTCTTTACGCGATGATTTCAAAGCTATTAAGGCTCGATTTTAAACAATGGACACCTCTGATCTAAAACTAGAGCATCTGCGGCTTATCGTTAAAGCCGATCTGATCCCACGCTTCTCACAATTTATTGCCTCTGGTTTCAGGGTCAAAATTGAGACCGGTTGCAGCATTAAAGAATTGTTTTGTGGTCCGCTGGGCATTGCGGTAGACTACTTTGATAATCGAATCCAGACGATCTTTTTAGATGGAAAGGCAGTGGATAATGTTGATACCGCCTGGGTTGAAGATGGCTCAAGTGTGGCTCTCTCGGCCGCCATGCCGGGACTCGTGGGCGCGACTTTTCGCAAGGGAGGCCGCTATGCGCCTTTCCGCGGCTCGATATCCTATTCAAAATCAAAGAATGTCGTTGCAGGGGGCGGGGGACTCATAACGTTGAAATTTTTTAACATGATCGCAAAAGAGCTGGGGCCGGTATTTTTGCAGAAAGGCATCATCATCGAAGGCCAGCGCTTACAGGATTTTGTGCGGCGCAACTCGGAAGAATTAAAAGCCGCTGGCACTTCAGTTCATTTAAATGATGCCAAAGTGGATCTTGCCGCGCTGTTAGACATGAACTGGGAAAATAAGGATATCCTTGTAAAGGTCGTACCGCAACAAAAATTGTAAAAGAGCGCTACCAAAAATCACATATTAAAAGGCTGCCCGCGCGGGCAGCCTTTTTAATTCATCAGATTGTCTGCACCGGAGCATCAGTCACACAACTCAAACAGGGCCGCCGCGCCCATGCCGCCGCCGACACACATCGACTCCACGCCGAATTTCGCCCCGCGCTGCTGCATGTTGCTGAGCAGGGTGGCGCACAGCTTGGCGCCGGTGCAGCCCAGCGGATGCCCCAGGGCAATCGCGCCACCGTGGATGTTGACGATGTCTTGATCGATCCCCAGCTGATTGACACAGTAAAGCGCCTGGGAGGCAAAGGCCTCGTTGATTTCAAACAGACCGATCTCTTTTAAGTCCATGCCGGTCATTTTCATCAGTTTGGGGATGGCCAGGGCCGGTCCGATACCCATTTCATCCGGCTTGCAGCCCACGGTGGTATAGCCTATAAATTTGGCAATCGGCCGGACACTTAGCGATTTGACTTTGTCTTCGCTCATGATCACACTGGCCGCCGCCCCGTCGGTCATCTGGGACGAGTTGCCGGCGGTAACCGATCCCCCGGCGGCAAATACCGGATTGAGACCGGCCAGTGCTTCCAGAGTTGTATCCTCCCGGATGCCGTCATCAAATTCCTGCAAAAAGGTTTCTTTTTTATAGGTCCCATCTTTTCGGGGGACGTAGCGGGTGGCCGGGGTGGCCACCAGTTCTTTAAAAAGCTTTTTGTTTTTGGCTTCAGCTGCTTTCATCTGGGAGTGATAGGCGAACTCATCCTGGGCTTCCCGGGAAACATCGTAGCGCTTGGCTACGTTTTCAGCGGTAATGCCCATGGACGCATACAGGTCGGCCAGTTTTTGGGTGTATTCCGGATGCGGCCGCGGGAGATTGCCGCCCATGGGGACATAGGTCATGGACTCCAGGCCGCCGCCGATGACAATATCCGACCAGCCGGCCATAACCCGCAGGGCGGATTGGGCAATGGCTTCCAGACCGGAAGCGCAAAAGCGGTTGACGGTAGCTCCGGTCACATCCACGGGGAATCCGGCGATCTGGGAGGCAATCCGCCCGATGTTCAGGCCCTGCTCGGCTTCCGGAAACGAGCAGCCGATCATGATGTCTTCGACATCTTTTTTTTCAAGACCTTTGGTTTGCTCAACAACTGCATTTAAAATAAATGACAGCAAATCCTCCGGCCGCGTATCCTTAAAGGCCCCTTTGCTTCTTTTACATCCCGGTGTCCTTATCGATGTCACAATATAGGCATCTCTCATGATCTGTCTCCTTTGCTAGGATAGCAAATTTGTCAATTTTTTAAAAAATTTAAGATTTTGAAGACTGTATAACGACAACGTCTATTATTAAGCAAATTGTTTTAGTGAAATATTTTGTTTGGAAATGAGATAATTTTTTGATGGGCAAGGCCGCACAAGGGTTTATGCCTGAGGCGTACTTGTAGTACGTTGAAGGCATAAAGCCGCGGAGAACGCCGCCCATCGTAAAATTAGCCATTTCCATTTAATTTCTTAGGGGTTTTCCGGTTGTTAGCATATGATCAATGCGCGCCAGCGTTTTTTCCTCTTTTAAAAGGTCCATAAAAACTTCGCGCTCCAGGGTCAAGATCACATCTTCATCAACCCGCGCATTATCGCGCACGTCTCCGCCGCCGATGACATAGGCGATCTTTTTGGCCAGAAAAGCATCATACTCGGATATAAACCTGCCGCTGAGCATATTGGACACTTCCGCGTTCACCATCCCCTGGGCGGCCTGACCCAGCACTTTAATCTTGCGCTTTAGCGGCGGGGCATAACCTTCATCCACCATCTTGACGACCTCTTTTTTAGCCTCTCCGATCAAATAGTCGCGATTGAAAACGATGCGATCACAGGGACCTAAGAAACCGTTGGCCCGGGCATCGGCCGCTGAGGTCGTCACTTTTGCCATGGCAATCGCCATAAACACCGGCAGAAAAAATTTGGCCAGATCAAAACCGGTCACCACCGCGGGCAACGCGCTCAGGCATTTTTTCATCAGATTCAAACAGCCGCCACCGGCCGGAATCAGGCCGACCCCTATTTCCACCTGCCCCATATACAGCTCGGCATGGGCCACGATCTTATCCGCCGCCAGGCACACCTCACAGCCGCCGCCAAGGGTCAGGCCAAACGGAGCCGCCACAACCGGAAAAGGCGCATAGCGTAAATCCTGCAGACCGTACTGCAAACTTTTGATCAGCTGCTCGATATCCGCATAGCGTCCGGCCTTGGCCGCAGTGCTCATGTCAGCCAGATTGGCACCGGCTGAAAAGGCCCCCGGCATGCCGCCTGCCTGGTTGCCGATCACCAGCCCGATCCCCTCGCGATCGACAAATTCTCTTGCAGAATGAAGCGCTTCCACAATTTGCTGATTCAATGAATTCATTTTGGTGTGGAACTCAAGACAGAATACCCCATCGTCAAGATCGATCAGGGATGCGGATTCAGAGGTCTGGACGACCTTATCCTGGGCTTTCAGAGATGCCAGCGAAATAATATGGGGACTGACCGCCTTTTCCTTATAACTTTCGGATTCAAAATCGTAGAAAAAGACGATGCCGTTTTCCATTTTATAAAAAGCGGTGTGTCCGGCCTTGAGCATTTTTTGAATTTTCGGCGGCACCTTAAATCCTTCCTTTTGCATGCGGGCAACCGAGGTTTGCAGGCCGATGGCATCCCAGGCTTCAAACGGTCCCATCTCCAGATTGAAACCCCAGCGCATGGCATTGTCAACGTCCACAATGGTATCGGAAATTTCCGGGATCCGGTTGGCTGCATAGATCAGATTGTTGGCCACCGCTTTCCACGCAAACCGGGCGCCCCTGTCTTCACCATAGACAACAGCCTTCATCTTTTCGGGCAAACCGGCAGCTTTTTGGGCTTCCGCCAGACAGGGCAATTCCACCGGTTGGGCCTTTTCATATTCAAATGTAACCGGGTTCAATACTTTGCGGATTTTTTGCCAGTCCGGGGTCAGTTCAGTTTTATAAAAGCCGCTCTGACTTTTTTTGCCCAGCAGGTTTTTTTCGATCATTTTATTCACAAATTCCGGCAGGACAAAGCTCTCCCGGTCCTCATCATGGGCAATCAGCTCGTAGGTATTTTGAGCCACATGCGCCAGGGTATCCAGACCAACGATATCGGCCGTTTTAAACATCCCGGTTCGCGGCCGTCCCATTGCCGGTCCAAACAGGGCGTCCACCTCGGGAATGGAAACCCCCTCTTCGAGCATCAGTTGCATCACTTTGACCATGCCCTGCACGCCGATGCGATTGCCGACAAAATTGGGGGTGTCCTTGGCCCAGACAATGCCCTTGCCCAGAATCCGTTCTCCAAAATCAGCCATAAATTCCAGGATCTCAGACAGGGTTTCTTCGCCCGGTATGATTTCCAAAAGCTTCATATAGCGCACCGGGTTAAAAAAATGAGTCCCCAAAAAATGTTGCTTGAACGCCTTGCTGCGTCCCTCTGACATGGCTTTTAAGGGGATTCCGGATGTATTGGATGACACCACACTATCTTTTTTTCGAACCGGCTCAATGCGCCTAAATAGATCCTGCTTAATTTTTAAGTTTTCGACGATGACTTCAACGATCCAGTCACATTCGGCAATTTTGTCGAAATCATCTTCCAGGTTGCCGATTGAAATGCGCGTCGCATCCTGGGGAGACATGAACAGAGCCGGCTGAGTCGCCAGAGCCGTATCCAGACCGGCCTTGACGATTCGATTGCGGGCCACCGGATCATTTTTTTCTGCCTCTTTTAAGCCCGGGGGCACGATATCCAACAATAGCGTTTTTATTCCAGTTCCGGCCAGCAGCGCTGCAATACCGCCCCCCATAATACCGGAACCGATCACCGCGGCCGATCTGATCTTCCTGGGCATAATGACCTCCTCCTCGGGTTGAAATGAAAAAAAATGAATGAATGCTCATTCATTTATCAAATTTCAAACACCCCTGTCAATAAAAAACCTTAATGTTCTGTCAGAAGATAACAAAATTTAATTTAACTATCCATATATATTATAAATATATAGATATCACATAAAAACGGGTTATTTTCCGGAGAAATCATAAGCCGCTTGCATGGTAATGAATGATCATTCATCTCATATTCACGGCTCGGTCACAGAACAGGCGCGGGCGTGAATATGCCGCCATCCGCGCGGAAAATTACGATGACAAGCGGTGAAGGCTCCAGGAGGCGCTGCTGGGCATGCATTAATTGGACTGAAATTGTTTGGGCCCGAAAAGCTGGATCTTTTTGGGTTTAGGCGCTGCAGGGGCGGCTTCTGTTTGCGTGTCTTTGGTTGTCACCTTGGCAGTTTTATGAAGGGCTTTCTGATTCAGCGGTTTATGGGTTATTAACAAATCGGATGGAATATAGATTTCGTTTCCAACCAGCAAAAAGTCGGGATCAATATCAGGGTTGGCAGCGGCAATCGCTTTTTTGTTGCTGGTATTTCCGGTGTACCATTTGGCGATGTCCGCTAATTTTTCGTCTGTTTGAGTGACCGTATGGGCAAAATACCCGGGCAACGTTCGAGCGACAACCTTGCGGGGTAATTGTTTTTTGGTTTTCATCATCTCCGCTGGAATATGAATCCGATCGCCCAGTGTAATGTGATTGGGATTCAGTTCTGGATTTGCCCGTGCCAGCGCTTTCCAGTTGGTATAGTGCCCCGTGTACCACTTGGCAATCAAACTTAAGGTTTCACCGCGCCATCTGACCTGATGAACAAAATAATGAACGCGGTGCTTGGCGGCAAATGCTTCAGTGGGCGCTGCTTTCTTTTTGACGAGTTTGCCCGGAATTAAAATTGGCGCATTCGCAGGGATGCGCCGGGGATTCAGCTTCGGATTTGCCTGCGCCAGTCGCTTCCAATTTTTGGAATCGCCCGTGAACCATTCGGCAATACCCGGCAAGGTCTCATATGACCACTGGGTTCGGTAAACCACATATTTCGAATCTTTAGAATACGGCTCAAGCGCAGACGTTTCATCATCATCGGATGACAATTTAGCTTCCATGGTGTGCCACTTTTCTTTAAACCAGCTTTTGGAATCTTCGTATTTTTGGTTGAAATCCATTTCGTTGACCGTGGCACAGCCAAACAACAGCAGCACAATCATCCCGCCGATCATGCTTTTGGTGATAATATGCTGAATTATTGCGGTCATGAAAATTACTCCTTGTCTTGCTGTATTTGCTCTAATAAGGCGGCAGCTGATGTGTTTGCCGGATTGATATCAATCGCCCGCCTGAGATTTTGAACACACTGGCTGCGTTCGCCCAATTGCGCTTGTACCACGGCAAGATTAAACAAAGCCTCATCAAGGTAATCCGGTTCCAGTTTCACCACGCGTGCGTACATTTGTTTGGCCTGTGGAAGATCTTCAAGCGTTGCATAGATGTATCCGAGATTAAAAAAGGACTCCGAACGAAGCGGTTCGAGCTCAGCAGCCTTACGGTAGCTGGCGATGGCTCGTTGGAAATCGTTTTCAGAAACGTAAACGTATCCGAGATTTAATAAGGCCGGAACGCTGGTGGGCTCGAGCTCCAGCGCTTTAAGAAGGGCACTTTTGGCCGATGGTCGATCGGTTGCGAGCATCTCTTCAGCCATGCCCTGCAAAGCCGCCGCAAAGTCTGCTGAAAATTCACCAAGCGCAGAAGGTTCCGCAGCCAGCACCGATTCAAACATGGCCACAGCCGAGGCAAATTGCCCGGCCGCAAGTGCTTGCCGGCCGGCTTCGATCTGTTCAGCGGTAATGTTCTTTTCCGGCTTTGGGGTCGTCAGTGCATGTGAATATGCCGCCACCGACCGGTCCGAGGGGGTAAACGGCAATTCTGCCAGACTGAGATGAAAGACCATGCCCAAAATGACCATCACCGCAGCCGGTGCAAACCGCCAGATGGTTTGTTTAAATGCGGACGCCGGCTGGGTTTCCGGCAGAAAAACGGTACTTCCGGTATTTTCATTATCGCGCGAAGGGGCGTGGTTGGCCAGGGTCGGCAGGGCGCTTTCCACCTGTCTGTTGTTCCACAGAGCCGTTTCTTCTACGGCAAATTCTTCTTTGAAAAAATCTTTGATAAAACTGGCAAAGCTTCGGCTGTTGGGTCTCACAGACAGTTCAAAGATGCATTCCTCCAGGTCGGCCAGCATTTGACCGCAGGTCTGATAGCGATCATCGGGTTCTTTTGCAAGCGCCCGGTCGACAACAGCATAAAGTTTATCGGGAAGTTTCGGTTGCAGCTTTTTCAATGGTGTGTAGCGCGCCTCGCGCACCTGGCTGTAGATGTGCATGGTTTCGCCTTCAAACATCCGGCGACCGGCCAGCAGTTCGTATAAAATGATACCGGTGGAAAAGATGTCGGAGCGATGGTCGATGATGTGGCCCATGGCCTGCTCCGGCGACATGTAGGCGATTTTGCCTTTAATCAGGCCTTCATGGGTGGTACTGTTGTGACTGGCAGCTTTAGCGATGCCAAAATCAATAATTTTCACCTGCCCTTCATAGGTCAGAAAGATATTTTGAGGATTGATATCCCGATGGATGATATTCAGGGGTTTGCCTTGCAAATCCCTTAGTTTATGCGAGTAATCGAGCCCGGCACAAATACGCGAAATAATGTAAAGCGTGTTCTCAAAGTCCAACGAGCTGCCATTTTTTCTGGTCTTGTGGATTAATTTGCGCAGATCTTTGCCGAAAAGATACTCCATGGCGATGAAGTATTCACCGTCAATACTGCCAAAATCATAAATCTGTATGATGTTTTCATGCTGAAGCAGGGCGGCAAGTTTGGCTTCATCAATAAACGCCTTGACCAGATTGCCTTCATCCGAGAGGTGCGGCAATATTTTTTTGATCGCAACGCGTTTCTCAAAACCGTGATCGCGGGTGACCTTGGCGAGATACAGTTCGGCCATACCGCCCACAGCAATTTTTTGCAGCAGCTGGTATTTGCCGAATTGTTGGCTTTTAAGGTCTGTCATCTTAACAATGATTCCTCAATTATGGATTACATGTTTGGCTGCTATGGTTTTGGCGTTCCGCAAAAGGGGTCCGTGAATCTCAGCGGCCTTTACCGCTGATATTCTATCGACCGGAAATCTGGCATATATATCGGCCATTTGGCAGGAATACTTGAATGGAGGGATGAGTTGGGTCTTGAATTCGCCCAAACCGGCTAAAATAAGCCGTGACCTTCAGGCGCAAATGGATCCGGCCATGTCATTTTCCGACCGGCGATATGATCTTTTAGGTGCCGCTGACCCGATATTCGGGATGCGGCCATTATCTGTTGTCGACCTTAAGACTCAGGTGCCCAACATCCCAAATATCGGGTCACTGGGTTGCATGCGGGCAAACCATCTGCATATCGCCTATCAGAAAAAAACGTGGCCTTTCTGCGAATTTGATGAGGATTCTGTCCTAAATTATTTTCGTAATTTTTTTAGGTAATATAAATGTAAACCCATCTCAAAAATAGTAGATCACACCCAAGGGCAAGGCGAGAACCGATTCAAAAGCGGAGCATACACGGCAGTATTCGAGCATTTAGAATCGGTTCTTAACGCAGCCCTTGGGTGTTAGATGCATTTTTGAGATGGGTTTTTAGGGTTTGTAAAGCAGGTCGATATACCGCTTGAGCAAATCCCCCACCAGGCTGCGCACCGGCAGATGGGCCGCCAGGCCGTATACGGGCGCCAACGTTCCGGATGTATCGGGATTCTCACGCACATAGTCAACTGCTGCCCTTAAGTCATGAATAAAACGTTCGGTTACACCCGGCTGGGTGTGCCGCAGGGTTACGCACAGGTGGACGCAGGGCGGATGGTGGAGGCCGTTTAGACTCCAGCCTCTGGCGGCCAGATAATCCATGACCTGATAAATATCTAAGGCCCTGGAACCGAAAGCGATGACCCATAACGGATCTCCCAGGATGTACACGTCGGGAATATCTTGAATTCCCCTTTTTATTCTGGCGGCGGCTTGCAGTATTCTCCGGGTAGCCGCCAAATAACCGTTTTTACCGATTCTGATCATTGCGGCCCAGCAGGCGGCGCTCAAAGCACCCGGTCGGCTGCCGGCAAAGGTTGGTGAAAAATATAGCCCGCCGGGCCATTCAGTGGTCGTAAAATACTGATAGCGGCGCAAAGCCGGATTACGATATAAGATCACAGAGGTTCCTTTGGCCGCATAACCATATTTGTGGGTGTCGGCCGAGATCGAGGTCACCCCGGGCAATCGAAAATCAAACAACGGAACCGCATAGCCCAGTTGTTCGGCCCAGGGTAAAACAAATCCCCCCAGGCAGGCATCGGTGTGAAACCCGATGCCCTTCTCTCGCGCCAGCTCAGACAGCTCCTCAATTGGATCCACCACGCCGTGGGGAAAGCACGGTGCCGATCCGATCAGCGCAATGGTGTGACGCGTGAGGGCATTGCGGGCTGCGGTTACATCCGCCCGAAAATCAGTGCCGACCGGGATATGGATGATTTTGATGTTAAAATACTCGGCAGCTTTATCAAAGGCTGCATGCGCGCTGACAGGGACAATGATCTCCGGGCGGGTGATATTTTTTCGGTCGCGGGCCCAATCCCGATAGGTTTTCATCGCCAGCAAGATACTCTCGGTTCCGCCGGATGTCACAACGCCGCAGATTTCCCGATCCGGGTCCGCTGCGGCCGTCTGCGAATCGGCACCCAGCATGCTGGCGGTCATGGACACAATCTCTGACTCGTATTTGGCACTGCTGGGCCATAAATCAGTGTGCAGGGGATTACTCTGGGAGTTCAATATGTATACCTGATTTAAAAAATCAATGTGGGCTGCGTCGCCATGGTAGACGGCCCCGGAGGCGTAGCCGTCTTTCCATTTGGACTCCTCCTGCTCAGACAGTGCTCGCATTTCTGCTAAAATGTCTGAGGCTTCGCGGCCCGTATCCGGCAGGGTCGCATGAACCTCAAATTGCTGCCGATAGGGTTTAACGACCTTTTCGAGATCGTGCAGCAGGTTGTCGAATTCTTGCTCTACTTTTCGCTCGACCGCTGGCAGGTTTTTGAGGCGGTTAAACAGCCAGGTCGCAATTCGGGGATTTAGCCTCCCGAGAAGGCCTTCGTTGAATCTTTTAATGTCCATTTATCCTCACCCATCTTTGCCCGGCGGTATCTATGATTTCTGTTGGGGCATCCGTGCGTCGATTGAAATGTTCGGCGGCTACCTGCGATTCAGGTGCCTGTAGATCCGCCGGTTGCGTTTATACAGCTCTAAAAACTGCTGGTATAAGCCATCATAGAGGTTGCGGTTATTTTTATCGGGCTGATAGGTACACAAAATTTTGACCTGATCGGGAATGTCTTCAACCGCAAGATGCCCCATAGCAATGGAAGCGAGGAAAGCCGCGCCACGCAAATTGGCCTGGATAGGGGCTTTGACCTGCTTGATCGTCCGGTTAAAAACATCTGCAAAAATCTGGCACCAGACGCTGGAATTGGCACCGCCGCCAATAAAGTGGATCGGGTCCAGGCGTCGTTTGATAAATTTTTCAACATATCCCAGCAGCCACCGTGAATTATAGGCCACACCTTCGTAAATCGCTCTGACCACATGCGCGCGGGTGGTATTTAACGAAATGTTAAACAGTCCTGCGCGCACCGAATCGTTTTCGACAGGCGTCCGCTCACCATACAACCAGGGCGTGAAAATCACATTGTTGCTGCCGGCAGGCGCATTGCCGGCAATTTCGTCAAATCGTTTATATGCATCCGCTGGCCGCTCTTGCGGGAGCATCATATTGTCTTTTAGGAAGGTTAAGCAGGCGCCGGCAGTTTCCTGCTCATTGGCAATAAAATAACGATTCGGTATGGCCGAGGGCAACGCCGCCATATTATGGACCAGGTCCGTTTTTTTAAACGGCACGTGGCAGGTGACCCAGGAAGAGGTTCCCACATAAAGGTGCCCTTCGAAATCCCTGACCGCGCCAGAACCCAAAGCCGCACTGTGCAAATCCGGCGTGCCGGTTATAACGGGCGTCTCTGGCTCAAGGCCCAGCTCTTGAGCAACTTCTTTTTTAACCGGTCCCAGAATGTCAACTGCTCGCTTGAGTTCGGGAAATTTTTCGCGGGGAATGCCGAATATTCGCAAAAGCCTGTCGTCATAGGCCACGCGGGAAAGGTCGCGGTTGTCGGTTATCCAGTGAAGTGCGATGGAGTCGTAAGAGGCAGCAAAGCGGCCGGTGAACCGGAGATTGATATAATCTTTTGGCTCCAGGAATTTAAAGGTTTGGCGGTATACGTGTGGGAATTCTGATTTCAAAAACAGGATGTGCGCAATCGGATCCTTGCCGGCATACCCCGGTGCGCCACCGGTTAAACGCAGCCAGCGAATGAGCTTCGGCAGGCTGTAGCCTTCAATATTGATCAATCCACCGGTGACCTGCTCGATATAGCGCCGGCCGCGCGTGTCC
>JASFGN010000002.1:0-17350 GCA_050123735.1 Desulfobacterales bacterium
GATCTCAGATGCCCTGCCGGGGGCCAAGGTCATGGCCATTCAACAGGTGGTCAAAGGCCGCATGCAAACGCTGGGACAGTTTAAAAAATTTTCATTTGGCATATCCGGTGTGATTTTGCTGATCGGCAGCCTTGTGGTTCTGGTCACAATGATGAGCAGTGTCAGAGAGCGAACCGATGAAATCGGCATTTTTCGCGCCATCGGATTTCGCAAACGCCATGTCATGAAGATTATATTTTTAGAGGCTGCAATCGTGTCCGGTTTGGCCGGCATCCTGGGATATGTGTTGGGCTGGGGCAGCACCAAGACGGCGGTCCATTTTTTTATTGAAGGGCATTCCGGAATTGTGCCCTTTAATGCCGAACTGGCGGCCGGCGCTTTCCTTTTGGCGCTGTTCATCGGTCTGATCTCCAGCGCCTATCCGGCGGTCATGGCTGCGCGGCTGGATCCCGGCGAAGCGCTGAGGACATTATAGGCACTATGATCAGTAATAGATGCCTACACTTATTTGAAATCGCATAATCAAACAGCTTTTGAACAAAAATACGAAATCCGAAATTCGAAATCCGAAACAATATTGAATTACCAAAATCCATAAACGTAAACGATAGGATATTTATAAAATGGAATTCAAGGCGATCACTATCGGTAGGAGACAATGTTTAAGATTTTAAGAATTGGATATTCTCATTTGTTTAGAGTTTCGATATTCGAGCTTCGATATTTTTATATGAGGTGATCAATGAGTTACATTACGGCACAGAATCTAATTAAAACATACGGACGCGGCGATGCAGTTGTTACTGCGGTCAGTGACATCAGTTTTCAAATCGAAGCCGGTGAATTTGTCAGTTTGATGGGTGAATCCGGCGCCGGCAAATCGACGCTGCTCTCTATAATGGGGGCCATGAACGCTCCGACTTCCGGCACCTTCGTTGTTGATGAAATCGACATTTACAGCCTCGGCTCGGAGCAACAGGCAGATTTTCGACGCGAATTTCTGGGTTTCATATTCCAGGATTTTTGTCTGGTGCCCTACCTGACGGTTTTTGAAAATGTCATGCTGCCCTTGACCATTGTGAAAAAAAACCGCAAACAAAAACAGCAGATGGTCGAAAGCGCTCTTTCGCAGGTGGGGTTGCTGGAAAAGGCGGCGCGGTTGCCGAACCAGATCTCCGGCGGTGAAAAAGAGCGCGTAGCAATCGCCCGGGCGATTGTCAACGAACCGCCGGTTTTACTGGCTGATGAGCCCACCGGCAACCTGGACAGCAAAACGTCGGCGGATATCATGAAATTGCTTCAAAATTTGAACAGCGATGGTATGACCATTATTATGGTCACCCACAGCGAGGCATGTGCCCAGTATGCCCGTCGGCTGATGCAGGTTTCCGATGGCAAGATCGTTGCCGATCAACCCCTTTCGGGCAGGCTTCTGGCAAATTGAATGTTGTGATCAAAAAGACGCTCTCATATAAGTTTTATGTCTTGTCAATGATCCTGGTTATTGTTGCCGGCGTCGGATGTTATCTTTTTTATTCCCAGTATGCTGCCGTAGCCGGCTCCCCGGAACAGGAGCTGGAGCGCCTGTTTGGCAACATGGGGATCCTAAAAATGCCCCATGCGACCCGACCGCTGGAAATCCAGCTTAAGGATATTTCCGGTAACACGGTCGGTTTGTCGGATTTCCGTGGCAAAATTGTATTTCTTAATTTCTGGGCCACCTGGTGCCCTGCCTGCGTCGTCGAAATGCCCTCGATGGAAAAATTGCATCACCGGTTCAAAAATCAAGACTTTGTGATGATCGCTGTTAATATGCAAGAGAGTGCAATGCGGGTAAAATCGTTTTTCGAAAAACTGCAGCTTTCCTTTACCGCACTGCTGGATACCAGCGGAGAAGTTGCAGCGGGAATGGCCGTCACCGCGCTTCCAACGACTTATTTTATGGATAAAGAAGGCGGGATTATCGGTGTGGCGCTGGGTCCCCGGGAATGGGATAATCGGGCATCCATCGAGCTTTTTGAATTTCTAATCAACCGCCCGGAGTCTTTCACGACGCGCAGCGGCGCGTGATCACTTTTTAATCGCTTTGCGCTTTTGTGCTCACCGAAAGAACCGGACAGGGGGCCTGACGCGCCACCCGGTCTGTTGTTGATCCCAGAAAAAGCGTTTTCACGAGTCCATGACCGCGAACTCCCAGCACAATCATATCCATATCATTTGATTCTGCGTATTTTCCCAGAGCCTCATACGGCTGCCCATTTAAAATGAGTGTTTCCGGTGTACACCAGTTGCGGGCGTCTTCCGGAACCATGCCCATGAGTTTTTCTTTTAAGCGTTGATGCAATTTCTGTTCGATTTCTTCACTCAGCACCTTATCCGGTTTGAGCAGCGCGCTGGAGGCGGAGGGCTCAATGACATGGGCCATGTGCAGGTCCGCCTCAAATTCCTGCGCCAGGCTGAGCGCATGTTGAAAGGCCAGGTCGGAATCAGGCGAGAAATCGCAGCCGACCAGGATTTTTTTGAGGGTTATTTTTTGATTGACCGGGTCCACAAACTTGTGTTCGGGGCTGTGGACCACCAGCAAAGGGCAGGGCAGCACACGCATCAGTCGTTCGGTAACCGATCCGAGAATCAACCGCTTCAGGCCGGAACGGCCGCGGGTGGCGGCAATGACCAGATCAATTTCTTTTCCTTCAACGATCCGGGAGACTTCATCGGCGACATGGCCGACGGTAATCAGAGGCTCCCATTGCACGGCCTGTCTGCCGATGATCTCATTGAGCTGCTCGGCGGCCTGTTTTTTGATACGGCTTTGCTGGTCGACCGGATTGAGCTGAAACTCACCATAAATGGCAATCGAAGATAAATCGATCACATGGCAGATGTACAATTTGGCTTCGAATTCTTTGGCCAGAGCAACTCCGTAAGGTATGGTGTAATTGGAGAAATCGGAAAAGTCCGTGGCACAAAGGATATTTTTCATTTGTACTCTCATGGCATGCCCCCCTAATTTCGGCCTCGCGAAAAACCAAGGCCCCCTGATTGTTAAAATTGATTGGCTCTTTGCAAATATTATCCCTTTATAACGGCGATCGGCTTCAACTTGGCCACCTTTTTGGCAATGCCTGCCGAGTGTACGACATTCACAACCCGATCCACGTCCTTATATGCAGCCGGTGCCTCTTCCGCCAATCCGGGCATGCTGCCCGCGCGGATGAGGATACCGCGGCTCTCGAGTTCTTCACGCAGCGCCACGCCGCGGACGCTTTTTCTGGCGCTTTTGCGGCTCATTGTGCGCCCGGCCCCATGACAGGTCGATCCGAAAGTTCGGGCCATCGATTCACGGGTACCGACCAGAACCCAGGAAGCGGTGCCCATTGATCCGGGGACTAAAACAGGCTGTCCGATCTCGCGATAAACTGACGGCAGTTCCGGTGAGCCGGGTCCAAAAGCGCGAGTGGCGCCCTTGCGGTGAACGCAAAGCTGCATGTCTTTTTCGTCGATTCGATGGGTTTCGACCTTAGCAATGTTGTGAGCGATATCATAAATCTGAAAAATATGATGATTGGAAACCTTGCCGGCCAAAACCTGCTCGAAACTGCGCCGGATGTGAAAGGCCAGCACCTGACGGTTGGCGAACGCATAATTGGCGGCGGCCTTCATGGCTGACAGGTAATCCTGGCCTTCGGGACTGCTCAGCGGTGCGCAAACCAGTTCGCGATCCGGCAGATTGAATCCGTAGCGGGAAATGGCTTTTTGAAAACGGCTGACGTAATCGCCGCAAACCTGATGACCCAGGCCACGTGATCCACAGTGGATTTGAACCGCAATCTGGCCCTCAAAAAGCCCGATCCGCCGGGCAACTTCCGGGTCCAGTATCCTTTCGACCGTATCCAGTTCAATAAAATGATTTCCGGCACCCAGCGTTCCGACCTGTTTCAGGCCGCGGTCCTTGGCGCGTGGACTCACCTTTTCAGGATTTGCTCCGTCAAGACAGCCGTTTTCCTCGGTACGTTCCAGGTCCGCCTCCGAACCGAATCCATTTTTAACGGCCCAGCGGGCGCCTTTTGACAGCACCTGATCCAGCTCCTGCGCCTTTAATTTAATGTTGCCCCCCCTGCCAACGCCGCTGGGGCAGTTGGTATACAGAACTGTCGCCAGGTCATCTACAAAGGGACCGACTTCTTCATGATCCAAATGCGTGGCCAGCAGGCGCACGCCGCAATTGATGTCATAACCCACACCACCCGGAGAAATAATGCCGTCCGGAAACGCGGTCGCCACAACGCCACCAATGGGAAAGCCGTAGCCCTGATGAATATCGGGCATGGCGAGGGCGTATTTAACGACTCCGGGTAAAGTCGCGGTGTTGATGAGCTGCTGCAGGCTGTTGTCGGTCATAATGCCTTTTAGCAGCGCTTGATCGGAATAGAAGCGCGCCGGCACCCGCATATCGGCGCGGAATTCGGCAGGCACTTCAAACAGATACTCATCGAGCTGTTTGAATTCATGCTTCGTAACCATGTTGACCTCCCGGGTTTAATTGCCGCGAACAAAAAAATTTTATACATTAAAAATGATCGCAAATTCTTTGCGTGAAGCTTGCACGAGTCGGAGGCTTTCATGTGCAAGGCACTTAAGGGCGAGGTTATAGTCAACTATGCCTCGGCCTTAATAACGCAGCAGATGGAAGCCTCCGGCTCGCCTGCAGGGTGAAAATTAATGAGATAAACTACGATTTTAATCCATTTAAGGGGCTCCGGTTTTAAATTTATGCTGATTATCCACCTACTGGCTGGATATAAAAGAATCTAAGCTTCTCATTAATTTTCATGCAAGATTCACGGATTAGACGTCAAAGACAATCGTAGCTTCCAACCCCTTGCGGGTCTTCACAATATTGAGATTGTGATAGGTCACCGCCTTAATGAGTTTTTCAAGTGCTGTTACGCTCGCACCCATAGCGCAGGCATCAATAGCAGTAGCGCTTATCGTATGGATTTTGTATTTGCTAAAAACCAGCATTTCCGATTCAGCCCAGTAAGCCAGTTCGCTGAGCCATTCTACCAGCAGGCTTTCCGTATCGATCGTTTCTAACTTAACGTCCTTTACAATTTCCCCTGAAACGCCGGATATATCAGCCATCATCAGGGATGTCATTCCTTGAGCCGCACTGATGAAAAGCTCCTCGAGGTTTTTACCATAAACTTTCAAGGCATGATCAGCCGTATGTTCAATTTCCTCAAAGCCCATTGCAGTACTGAATATGTCCGCTATGCGTTTGTCTTTTGTCCCGTTGATGGCCCAAGCAATAATTTTGACCTTGGCATTATCCACCTTAGCAACCAAAGCTGATTGCGGGAACAACAATTGTAAAGTTAAACCGATGGCAACAATTGTGGCTGTTTTCCAGTGCCCGGAACCATCAGCTAAAATCAGATTCGGAATCGTGTCGATTCGATTGGATGAGCCGCAATAATGAATGAAGTTTGCAATAGGCAAGCTGTACTAAGCGTTTACATTCGACTACTCTCTTAAATTTATCTATTGGAGCGACAAAGTCAAGCACCATCTTGTAATCAGAAAATAGAACTGTCCGGCGGCACATCGATACGCGCATATGAGCGTGTCAATATCTGCCGGTGCCAGGGCCGTGAGAACCCGACGGGCATCAATCGATATGTCTGGCCGATATGACCGCCAAAAACTTCTTTACAATCTAAACCCAGCTGATTTATAGTGGCTGTCAAAAAAACGTTCCGATTGCGGAGCGTTTTTTTGCTACAACACTTATGCCGCCATCCTTCTTTTCTCGGAACATTTTTATGGCAAGCGGTATATAAGCAAATGGTATCGGTTCAGCTCCTTTCTTTGCCACTCAAACCTTTAAACGTGACCGTTTATTGCCTTTTGCATCTCTACCAGATGATGACCAAAATGGTTATAACCATATGAAATTCGAATATTATAAATCCAGTGGTTGATAAAGAGGTGACATATGGAACACCAGTATGACGTGATTATCGTTGGAGCGGGGCTGGCCGGGCTGCGCGCGGCGGTTGAGATCGGAATAGATGCGCGTGTTGCCGTTCTGACGAAGGTCTTTGCAACCCGCTCCCACTCCGGTGCGGCTCAGGGAGGCATCGGTGCTGCTTTAGGCAATGAAGAAGAAGACCATTGCGAATGGCACATGTTTGATACGGTCAAAGGCAGTGATTACCTGGGCGATCAGGATGCCATCGAAATTCTGGCCAATGACGCACCGCGTGCGATTTATGAGCTGGAAAATCTGGGGGTTCCATTTAATCGGACTCCGGAGGGCAAAATCGCTCAAAGGGCCTTTGGCGGGCACACACGCAACTTTGGTGAGGCACCGGTTAAGCGAGCCTGCTATGCGGCGACCCGCACCGGCAGAGTTATTCTGGATACGCTCTGGGAGCAAAGTTTGCGCAGAGGCATTGAATTCTTCGATGAATTCCAGATGCTGTCTTTAATCGTCCACGAGGGACAATGTTACGGTGTGGTGGCCTATGAACTATCCACCGGAGAACTGCATGTATTCAAGAGCAAAGCCGTCATGCTCGCAACCGGCGGGGCCGGCAAAATTTACAAGACCACCTCCAATGCCTTTGCCAGTACCGGCGATGGCATGGCCATTGCCTATCGAGCCGGTGCGCCCCTGGAAGATATGGAATTTGTTCAGTTTCATCCTACCGGTATTTATAAGCTGGGCATTCTCATCAGTGAGGCGGCACGCGGTGAGGGTGGCATTTTGCTGAATAATAAAGGTGAACGCTTCATGGAAAGATATGCCCCGATCATCAAAGATCTGGCACCGCGCGATATGATTTCACGGTGTATGCTCGAGGAAATGCGTGCTGGAAGAGGCATCGACGGCAAAGACTATTTTCATCTGGATTTGACGCACCTGGGGGAAGATGTGATCAATAAAAAGTTAGCCGAAATCACCAGCTTCGCACGCACCTATGCCGGCGTCGATCCGATTAAAGAGCCCATTCCGGTCCAGCCCACCTGCCACTATATGATGGGTGGTATCGCCACCGATGCCGATGGTCGTGTGATCGTAGATGCGAAAAATACGGACTTTGAGGGGCTTTTCGCCGCCGGTGAGTGTGCCTGTGTGTCTGTACACGGCGCCAACCGGCTGGGATGCAACGCGTTGCTCGATACGCTGGTCTTCGGTCGGCGGGCCGGTATCGCCATCAAGGCCTTTATACCATCGGTTTCCCGTCCCAAGCTGCCGGCCCGACCGGAGAAAAAAGACGCAGACATAATTAAAGCCCTGATGAACAGTCGCGGCAAAGAAAGCAGCGGGCCCATCAGAGCAGAGCTGCAGGAAAGCATGATGGAAAATGTTTCTGTTTTCCGTCATAAAGATTCTTTGAACACAGCACTCACAAAAATAGCGCAGCTGAAAAAACGATATCGAAATCTTTCCATGCAGGACAAAGGGAACTGTTTTAATCGCGATCTGCTGGATGCCATCGAGTTGGGTCATTTACTGGATCTGGCTGAAGTCATTACCTGCAGTGCGCTAAACCGTGAAGAAAGCCGAGGTGCCCATTCCCGGGAAGATTTTCCGGGGCGTGACGATCAAAAATTCCTGGTCCACAGCATGGCCCGCCACGATGCAGACAAAGGGCCGCAAATATTTACCAAACCGGTTACGATTACCAAATTTGAGCCCAAGGAGAGGAAATACTAAAATGCAGTGCCATTTTACCGTCTATCGATATGACCCCGCTGCGGATGAAAAACCGCGCTACCAGGAATATGAGATTAGTGCCGAACCGACCGACAAGATTCTGGATTGTCTGAACAAAATCAGGTGGGAGCAGGATGCGACCCTTGCTTTTCGATCTTCCTGTGCCCACGGGATCTGTGGTTCTGATGCCCTGATGATCAACGGTCGCATAGAGCTGGCCTGCCAAAAACTGGTGCGTGATTTTAAATCCGGCAATAATTTTGTCATCGAACCGCTGCCGCTGTTTGAAGTGGTCAAAGACTTAATTGTAGATCTGGAGCCTTTTTTTGAAAAATATCGCCAGGTACAGCCCTATCTGATAGCCGGCAAAAACGATTCGGATAAAGAATTTATCCAGGAGGCTGAAAATCAGGAATTTATCGAACCGGCGCTCAGATGCATCCTGTGTGCCTCCTGCACTGCCGGTTGCCCGATTAACCGCGCCAATCCGGATTATCTGGGCCCGGCCGCATTGCTGCGTGCTTTTCGCTATATTTTTGATTCGCGTGATTCCATAACAGAAGAGCGTCTTGAAAAAATTGATTCCGATGACGGTGTCTGGGGCTGTAAGACCATGTGGTGGTGCACCGAGGTCTGCCCCAAAGAGATTCCCATCACCAAATGTCTGGGACAGATCAAACGGGCTGTCAAACAAAAAGCAAAAAAGAAATAGGGGAGGATAAATATGCCGCAGAAAAATTTGCTGGCCGGGTTGGCTTTTTTTTCCGATGTCGATCCAGAGACGTTGGAAGCCATTGCCCAAAAAGGCGAAGTGTTAGAGTTTCAAGCGCAGGATACTATTTTTAAAGTAGACCAGCCGGCAACGCATTTTTACGGCCTTCTGGAAGGCGAAATCGATTTGATTCTTATTTTCAAAAACAAAATTTTAAAAACGGATATCGAATACGAAGAAGCCATCCAGGCAACCATGGTCGATGAAGAAAAGGAGATCATTGTCGATACGGTTGTCGCCGGGCAGGTTTTCGGGTGGGCTTCGATTGTGGGGCCTCCAAAGCGCACCGTCACCGCCGCATGTTCACAAGACTGCCGCGTCATTGCGATACCGGCCGACGATCTGAGAGCCATGTTTGCCAAGGACCACACCCTGGGCTATGCCATCATGAAGCGCCTGTGCGACATCGTCGCCGGGCGCCTTCGCAACCGGACCGATAAACTGATTGAGGCATGGGGGCAGGCCTTTGACATCGGTTCGATTTAGCGGGCTGTCGGAAATGGCCCTTTTTTAGTTGGCTATTCTTTCCGGGTGAAAACATCTATCCTGTGAAAAAAGACCGAAAGGCATTTGATACGGGCTCCAATAAAATTTGGACTTCTCAAATGGCTGTGAGGTTGCAGTGTTGTTTGTTGAAATGATTGAACACGGGAAATTAGCTCTCATATTTATACCGGGTAACGGGCTCAACCTGCAAACATTTCGCTAAGTGCACGAAACTAAATTGTTGGAGCATGAACCCATAAAGAAAGAGGAGGGGCACCATGAAAGCATTGTACTTTGAAAAGCATGGTGAGTTGGATGTCATCCAGTATGGGGATGTGCCGGAACCAAAACCCGGGCCCGGGCAGGTTAAGGTGCGGGTGCGTGCAACGGCTTTAAATTATCTGGATATCTGGGTGCGGCGCGGCTGGCCCGGGTTAAAGCTGGAAATGCCTCACTGGTGCGGGGCCGATGTGGCCGGTGAGGTCGCTGAGCTCGGGGAGGGTGTCACCGAATGGCAGGTCGCGCAGCGGGTGGTGGCGGATCCAGGGATCAACTTGTTTGAAGACGAATTTACCGCCCGGGGTGAGGATAGCTTGAGTCCCGGCTATCATGTGCTTGGCGAGCATCAGCGCGGCGGTGCTGCCGAATATGTGGTCTTGCCGGCCAACGGTCTGGCCGCCATGCCGGATGATGTGGATTACCCGGAAGCGGCCGCCCCCCTGCTGGTGACCCTCACCGCCTGGCGCATGCTCATCCATCAGGCAGGGCTGCGGGCCGGTGAATCCGTGCTGGTGATAGGCTCAGGCGGAGGCGTCAACAGCATGTCCATCCAGCTTGCCAAACTTGCCGGGGCCTTTGTCTATGCAGTCGCCGGCAATGATCAAAAAGCGCAGCTGGCCAAGGAACTCGGGGCCGATGTGGTCCTGGACCGCTCCCAGGTCGACTGGGGCAAAGAGATTTATAAACTGACCGAAAAGCGCGGTGTCGATGTGGTTGTTGATAATGTAGGCAAGGCCACCCTGACTGCGAGCATGCAGGCGCTGGCACGCGGCGGTCGCATCGTCATTGTGGGCAACACCAGCGGGCCCCGGACGGAAATCGATATCCGTTTTATTTTCGGTAAACAGATCAGCCTGATTGGCAGCACCATGGGAAGTCATCAGGATTTTAAAAATGTGGTGGGCATGCTCTGGGCCGGCAAACTAAAACCCGTGATCGATAGCGTGATGCCGCTAAGCGAAGGGCGCGCTGCATACGAGAAAATGGAAAGAGGGGAGTTGTTAGGGAAGATTGTTTTGACGCCTTAAATAGTTACATATAATATAGATGGTGATTTTGACTTTTGCGGTTTTTCCTTACAGCCCGTTGTCAGTGGTCCGTTGGTTGTTGTTGATAAATGATGCGGAACAGCCGCAAAGCACTTTGCATATTGTCTGCATCGGACAACTAACGACGGACTACTGACCCTGCGCGTATTGCTTCATCAATTCCCGGAAGATTACCAATTTTTGAACATCCTGGGTGCCCTCACCCAATGATGATGCCCAGGCGTCCATGGGGAATTTGTGGATGGGATGCTCCCGGATGACGGAAGCGGCGCCGAAAATATCTGCAGCCCAGGTGGTGACATTGCGGGTGACCTCCACCGCCAGATATTTGGCCAGCGAAGATTCCTGCCTGAAATTTTCATTGCGGTCCATTTTCCAGCAAGCCTTCCAGAGCATCAACCGCGTCGCCTCAATTTTTGCATAAAAATCAGCTGTTTCAAATGCTTTTGCTTGAAATTCCGTGATAGGCCGGCCAAAGACCTTGCGTTTTCTGGCATGTGCCAGGGCGAGTTCAAAAGCACCGACCGCCGTTCCCAGCGTCATGGCGGCAATGGGAACCCGGCTGTAGGTGAACACGGTCAAAACCTGCTGTAGTCCCTGACCCTGACGGCCCAGGAGATGGTCTGTCGGGACAAATACATTGTTGAATTGCAGGCGGGTCAAATCTGAAGGAATCCAGACCTGCTTGTTGAGTTTTTTTCTCTGAACACCCTCGGCATTCAAATTAACCAGATACATGGAGATGCGATTGTTTCTTGAAGCCCGGGGATCTGAGACCGCTGTAATCACCGCCAGATCACTGATATAGCCGTTGGTGACATACGCCTTGGTGCCGTTGAGCAGCCAGCCGTCTTTGACTTTACGGGCGGTCATTTTGATACCGGCCGAGTCGCTGCCCGCCATCCGCTCGGTGTTACCGACGCACATTAATGTTTGCCCCGTTGCAGCAGATGGTCCATAGCGTGACTTCAGATCGTCAGAGCCATACAGGTGCAGCGCAATCAGCCCCAGGTCGATGTGCACCAATGCCGCTACGGCCAAACCCGGTGAGATCTTGGCCAATTCCTCGGCAATCAATGCTTCCCTTAAGGCGCTGCCTTTGACCAATTTATTCGACTTTGGCACAATTCCATACCATCGGCCGGCACCCATTTCACGAAAGAAATCAGCCGGTATTTCCTGGCGCTGATACCATTCAGGCAATTTTGATTGGACCCGGTCTTTAAGAAATTGCTTGAATCCAGCCAGATTCTTTGAAATTGCATCAGGAATTGTAAAATCCATAATGGCTCCTTTTTGCCAAGTAAACGCTGACAAGATGCTGTTGATGTTGGAACGGTGTTGCCATGCCTGCAAATTCTTTCCGAAAATAGACATAAACAATCAAAAAACAAGACGCACAAATTTATAATTTACAAAACCGGCGTAAAATAGTATTTAACGTACCAAGAGGGCATAGTGCAATCAGATCGCGAAGACAGCTTAGACCTTTAAATTGAAGCTGAACCAGATTCTACCATTTGCAATGGATGGTTACCCTTATTTCAATGCACGAACAAAGCCAGTTTCCAAAAGGTGCAATTCAAACTGTGCGTCTGTTGGATGTTTTTGGATGCTGAATACTTTTTGATCTTCACGTTGCAGAGGCATTGGAGGGGCTTATGGAAATGAAAGATCTGATTCAACGTATTGCGGAGGCACTGGTCGACAATCCTGAGCAGGTTACCGTAACCGCACTCCAAGGTAGCCAGGCGACGGTTTTGGAATTGAAAGTGGCCAAAGAGGACCTGGGGAAAATTATCGGCAAACAGGGACGGACCGCCAAATCGATTCGTACGATTTTGGGCGCCGCATCGGCCAAGGAAAACAAACGCACCGTCCTTGAAATCGTAGAGTAGCCTTACGTTGACATGTTCATCCATTTCGTCGCGAATTCGCCTCCAAACGAAAATTGGCAATCACATTAACCAGCCGAAATGTTTATCTGCGCCCGGGCTTTAACGGATCTAGACCTGTTTGCTACCGGCCTGGCAGGGCTATTTTTCGATAGCAGGACAGAGCATATCTTCCGGCCCGTTTCAGTCAAATATTCCTTTCAATCATCTCTCCGGATGGTGTCAAAAGCCTTTCATAGAAGACATTATCTGAGTCAATAAAAAAACAATTGGTTTTTATGACTTATGGTGATCGGTGCTTGACTAAGCCAAAATCCGCATCATTTTTAATCTGTTAAGCGGGCCGTCAGAAATAAGCGCAAAATGCTTAAATATGGCAGGCTCCCTATTTTTTGCTCGATATCTCGATATATGGTCAAGGAGAGGTGCAATGCCGCGAAAAAAAATAACCCTATCCGAAACAATCGATACCCTTTCTATCCTCGATGAAAAGGGTCACCTGGATAAGGATCTTGAACCCAGTATTGCGGATGATGTCCTTTTGCAGCTTCATCGGACCATGCTGCTGGCGCGCAAATTTGATGAACGTTTGTTAAATCTTCAACGCCAGGGCCGCATCGGCACCTTTGCACCGATTAAGGGACAGGAGGCGGCTCAACTGGGCACGATTGCGCATTTGCGCTCAAATGACTGGATGGTGCCGGCCTTCCGCGAAACAGCGGCCGAACTATGGCGCGGCCGATCCCTTGAAAGCATTATTCTCTATTTCAACGGGTTCAACGAAGGTGTGGCGATCCCGGATGATCACAATGATTTTCCGATATCGGTTCCTGTGGGCTCACAGATGATTCACGCTGTTGGACTGGGCTGGGCTGCCAAATACCGGCAAACGGAAGATATCGCCATGACCTTCTTTGGGGATGGTGCCACCTCGCAGGGTGATTTTCATGAAGCGCTCAATTTTGCTGCTGTTTTCCAGGCCCCGGTCGTTTTCGTGTGCCAGAACAATCAATGGGCCATCTCCATACCGGTTTCGCAGCAGACCCGATCGCAAACCCTGGCGCAAAAAGCACTGGCCTACGGAATGCCCGGCATTCAGGTGGATGGCAATGATATCCTGGCCGTGTATGCCGCCGCCCAGGAAGCTGTCCAGCGCGCCCGCAATGGTGAAGGGCCTACGCTCATCGAGTGCGTCACCTATCGCCTAATGATGCACACGACCGCAGACGACCCCAAGCGCTACCGGACCGATGAAGAAGTTGAACGCTGGAACCGGCGTGATCCATTGCCGAGGTTTGAAAAATACCTTGCCGGTAAGGGATTGCTTTCCGAAGACAAACGCAGTCAAGTTGAATCTGAAGTCCTGGAAGACATTCAGGCGGCCATCGACCGCGCTGAAAAACAGATGGAATCAATGGGAGATCCCATTGACATGTTTGATCATACCTTTGCTGAAATGCCCGCCTCATTGAAGGCGCAAAAAGAAGAGCTGAAGCAGGTATTATCTGCAACCGCCAAGGAGGGCAAAGATGGCTAAAATGACCATGGTTCAGGCCCTCAATCTGGCCCTGCAGCAGGAAATGGAAAAAGATGATCGGGTGATCATCTTAGGTGAGGATGTCGGGGTTGACGGCGGGGTGTTCAGGGTAACCGACGGCCTGATCAGCCAATTTGGCGACCGGCGTGTGCTGGATACACCTCTGGCCGAATCCGGCATTGTCGGTATGTCCATCGGTATGGCTGCCTACGGGCTCAGGCCCGTTTGTGAGATTCAATTTTCAGGTTTCAGCTATCAAAACTTTCACCAGATCGAAAATCATGCTGCCCGTTTGCGCTGGCGTTCCCGCGGGCGGTTCAGTGTCCCCATGGTGCTCAGAACACCTTATGGCGGCGGTGTCAGAGCGCTCGAACACCACTCCGAAAGCAGGGAAGCCTACTGGGCCCACACACCGGGGCTCAAAATGGTCATCCCTTCCGGACCGCGCAACGCGCGGGCGTTGCTGGTCAGCGCCATACGGGATCCGGATCCGGTGATCTTCTATGAACCCAAAGCGCTGTACCGGGCATTTCGAGAGGAAGTACCCGAAACGGAAGAGACGCTGCCGATCGGTGAACCACAACGTGTCAAAGAGGGCCGGGATTTAACCCTGATTTCCTACGGGGCCATGATGCGACCTACCCTGGAAGCCGCCGGGCACCTTCAGGATAGAGACGGTGTTGCGGCAGATGTCATCGATTTGCTGACCCTTTCACCCCTTTGCGAAGAACTTCTGGTCCAATCGGTTAAAAAAACCGGCCGGGCGGTCGTGGTTCATGAAGCGCCACGAAGCTTTGGTCCCGGTGCCGAAATTGTTTCCCGGCTGATGGAAAATGCATTTTTCTATCTGGAAGCCCCCATTGAGCGGGTTACCGGTTATGACATCGTTATTCCATTGTTTAAACGTGAAAAGGCCTATTTGCCCGATACCGAACGCATCTTGAGCGCTGCCAGAAAGGTGCTGGCAGTCTAGTAGGGACAGAGGACAGAAGACAGAAGACAGAAGACAGAGGACAGAAGACAGAGGACAGAGGACAGAAGACCCGTCTTCGTCACGCTGGAAGCGTGAATTCGCCGCGGCAAGCAAAGGACAGGAGTCATAAATACAGGGTCTCAACCCGGTCAAGGCCAGCAGCCGTGTCTTCGCAAAGGTATATATTGAATGAGGGTGTGGTTAATTTGCAAATAGCTTGACAGGCAAAGTTGTGAGGAAACATGTCCAGAGCATTTAAATTACCGGATTTAGGCGAAGGTGTTCATGAGGGCGAGGTGCTTGCCGTACATGTGTCGGCAGGTCAGGTGGTTAAGGAAGGCGATATTATTCTAGAGGTTGAGACCGATAAAGCCGCGGTGGAGATACCGTCGCCGTTTAGCGGAACAGTGGCCGACATACGGGTTAAGCCCGGAGATACGGTAAGGGTCGGGGATGTCATGATGACCTTCAGCAGCGGCGAAGAAGCCGAAACCACGGGTGCACCGGCGCCCGAAGCGGTGCAAATGGATAGCGCTGCCATTGAGGAGGTGCCTGCCTCAGTCGAAACCGGGAAAAGAACCGGGCCGGTGCCGGCCTCACCGGCGACGCGTCGCCTGGCGCGGGAACTCAGCGTTGATCTTCACCGCGTAACGCCTACCGGGCCCGGTGGGGTAGTCAGCGCCGATGATGTCCGCGCTTTTGCCGGAAAGGGACCGGATGCGGCCGGACCGCCGGCAGCTGCCGAGATGCCCTCTGAGGCACAGACGGCCGATATGCTGATTCCATCCCCGACCCTGCCCGATTTTTCCCGCTGGGGTCCGATCGAAAGAATGCCATTTCGCTCCATTCGCCGGGCAACTGCCAAACAAATGGTTATTGCCTGGTCTCAAATACCCCATGTGACCAGTCAGGATGAGGTGGATATCACCAAGCTGGAAGCGTTTCGCCGGAAACACAAGGCCGATATCGAGGCTGAGGGTGGCCGATTAACGATGACCGTATTTGCCATAAAAGCAGTTGCCACTGCTCTGAAGATGTATCCGCAGTTCAATGCCACCCTAGATGTCGCCGCCGGTGAGATCATCTACAAAAACTATTTTCATATCGGTGTTGCGGCCAACACCGAAAACGGTTTGATCGTACCGGTGATCCGCGATGTTGATCGCAAAAGCATTAAAGAGCTGGCCATCGAACTGCACGATCTGGTCCAGCGGACCCGATCCCGCAAAGTCGCGCTCGAAGAACTGCAGGGCGGAACATTTACGATCACCAATGCCGGTGCCATGGGTGGAGGCTATTTTGCACCGATTATTAATTTCCCCGAGGTAGCGATCATGGGAATGGGCCAGGGGCGGCTGCAACCGGCTGTCGTCGATAAGGGTGACGGGGAGCACGAGATTGCTCCGCGTTTGATCATGCCGATTGTGCTCTGTATCGATCACCGCGTGCTGGATGGCGCCGATGCCATAAAGTTTCTCAAGACGGTTATCGAGGCCCTGGAGGATCCGGATGAGTTGCTCATCTCCATGATCTAGCAGTTTGCATTTACAAATGGCCTTTTTTTCGCTGTGCGGTGTTCTCCGCGAATTTCAGCCTTCAACCTACTTCAAGTACGCTGAGGGCCAAAATCCCCTGCCGCGCCATAACGATAGCGACGGCGGGTTGTGTGGTTTGTTGAACTCCGGAATTTTATTGTATGAATTTGTACAAAAATTCTTATAAATATGAGCTGCGAAATCGATTCTTAAACGCGGCTCAATCTAGATTGAGTTAAAAACTTAAGATTTTGTTCGAGGGCAAGGGGCAAGGCGCAATTCGATTCAAAAGCGGAGTGTACACGATAGTACGTGAGCATTTTGGATTGGATTGCAACACAGCCATCGGACAAAATATGAAGTTTTTTTTGGAGAATGACATGGTAATGGGTGAATTATGGCAGGAAACGGATCTGCTGGTCATCGGCAGCGGGCCGGGCGGTTATGCGGCTGCTTTTCGTGCCGCCGATCTGGGGCTGGATGTGACCATGGTGGATATGGCTCAAAGACCCGGCGGGGTGTGTCTGTATAAAGGCTGCATTCCATCGAAAACCTTCCTTTTTTTATCCGAACTGATTCATGATGCGCAACGCGCCGAACGCATGGGCATAACCTTTGGCAAGCCTCAAATCGATCTGAAGGCCCTGCGGGAATGGAAGGCCACCGTTATTGACACGATGGCCAACGGCCTGGTCAGTTTAAGCAAGCGGCGCGGTGTTCAGCTCCTGCAGGGGCGGGCGCAGTTTGAAAGTTCCGCTACGGCGCGATTGTACGATTGCGAGGTCAGCCATATGAAATTTCGGCATGCGATCGTTGCCACCGGTTCGCGGCCCATTGCGCTTGCGGGAACAGAATTTAAACCCGGTGGACGCATTATGAGCTCCACTGGTGCTCTGGCACTGGCGGATGTCCCGCAGAACCTGCTCATCATCGGCGGTGGCTATGTCGGCCTGGAGCTCGGCACGGTTTACGCGGCGCTGGGCAGCCGGGTCCGTCTGGTTGAACTCGAAGATCGTTTGCTTCCAGGTGTCGATTCCGATCTGGTTGAACCGCTCCATCGGCGGCTCTCGCGTATTTTCAATTCGATCCACCTCAAGA
>JASFGN010000003.1:0-17176 GCA_050123735.1 Desulfobacterales bacterium
CTGCTGAGGGATGTCAAGCGCTTCAATGGAAACCTGCTGTGATTCGACTGGAAATACACCGATTTTATATTCGGTATAGGATTTACCACCAAAGATGATGCCGAAGCCGCCCACCAGCAAAAATGGGAAAATAAAGTTCCAGCCGAATGCCGACTTGTCGCGGAAAAACTCAAGATTTCTGGCCTTCAAAATGGCCCACAGTCGCTTAAAATTCATATCTATTCTCGCAGCTGGCGCCCGGTTAAATTTAAAAAAACCGTTTCCAGGTTGGGCGAGCGAACGGTCATATCGGACAAGTCAACCCCATGTGCCATTAATTGCTCCAGGCACTGGTTGACATCGTTGGTTTTAATTTCAACGTTGCCTTTAACGGTAAGCACCGGCAACGGGAAAGTGTCTTTTCGGGGCGTAAAGCGATCTTTGGGCATGACAATGGTAGTGCCCCGGCTGTGTTGCCGGATGAGGGTATCGGGCGTTCCCTGGGCGATAATTTTGCCGTAATCCATAATGGCAACTTCATCACACAGAAATTGGGCTTCTTCCATGTAATGGGTGGTTAAAATGATGGTTTTGCCAGCGGCCTTAATGCTCTGGATCAAGTCCCATAGGTTCCGTCGTGCCTGGGGGTCAAGCCCGGTTGAAGGCTCATCCAAAAAGAGCAGTTGCGGCCGGTTGATCAACGCCAGGGCCAGCAGGAAACGCTGGCGCTGCCCGCCGGATATTTTATCGTTGTATCGATCCTGAAATTCGCCCAGGCGGCATAGCCCGACAAGCTCATCGATGGGGGCCGTCTGCGTGAAGAAACTTTGAAAGGTTTGCAGGGTTTCGCGCACGGTTAAAAAATTCAGCAAGGCCGTGCTCTGGAATTGAATGCCCACCTCTTCTCTGAAGGATGCCGTGCGGGGACTTCCTTTGTATAATATCTCGCCGTCTGTCGGTTGGATTACATCTTCAATGACTTCAATGGTAGTGGTCTTGCCGGCGCCGTTGGGGCCCAACAACCCAAAACATACGCCCTGCTCAAGCGCAAAACTGACGTCATCGACGGCAACCACTTTGCCGTAATGTTTTACCAGGTTTTTTACTTCCAAAATGGGGTTCATCGGTTCCGGGTTCCGGTTAACCCGCCTTCGCCAAAGCTACGGCGCGGCAGGCAAGGTTCAAGGTTCACAGGTTCAGCGTTCAGGGTTCACAGGTTCAACTTTCAAAGGCTCAACAGTTATATAACAGTGCCAAAGGATAAGATGTAAAAAGGGATTGGACTGCTGCAGAATAGCCTGTATTTAAACCCTGAACCTTCTCAACCCAGAACCTCCGAACCCGGCAGGTTTACCATAGTAAACCTTCCCATAAAGATATCAACACTTTTTTATACCCGCCGTTATATTTATCGGATGGTCGTTGAATAGACGGTTCAAATGGCTTGACATTCCTTTTATTGCACCTTAATTTTGGCCGGTCGTCAATCATCATCAGCCGCTATAGATGCGTTTTTGTTTTGGCGCTATTCACCACAAAGACACAAAGCACACGAAGGCACACAAAGTTTAGCGCAAAATTTAAAATTGCTTTCTTTGCGCCTTCGCGGCAAAAAATCATTAAATCTTCATGCAAGATTCAGGGAAGAGGTAAGACTAATGCCAGCGGTAATATCCATTGTGGGTCGCTCTCAATCCGGCAAAACCACCCTTATCGAAAAACTGATTCCCGAATTTAAAAGCCGCGGTTATTCCATCGGCACGATTAAACACTCACACCATAATCCGGACATTGATCGCTCGGGCAAAGACAGCTCGCGGCACAAATCGGCCGGTGCCGATACGGTTATTTTTCATTCACCCGGCAAAATTGCCATGGTCAGAGATGATCATGCCGGCGATATGGATAGCCTGTTGGATTATTTTAAAGACGTCGACCTGGTGATTACCGAGGGCTATAAAGGAGGAAGCAAACCCAAGATTGAAATTGTGCGCGCGGCGCGTCACCCCAAACCGCTCTTGAAAGATGATACCTATTTAATCGCGGTGGTAACCGATGTTGATTTGCAATTAAAGGTTCCTATTTTCGGGCTCGAGGATGTGGTGCCGCTGGTCGATATGATCGAAAAAAAGTATCTATGAGCCTGCCGTCATCATCAAAAGCCGCCCGGGGCCTGAGCTGGCCCAAACTCGTCCCCGCAACACTGCTCAAGCGCTACAAACGATTCCTGGCCGATGTCAAACTTAAAAACGGTGAAACCATAACCGTTCATTGCCCCAATACCGGCAGCATGGCCGGATGTTGCGAACCGGGTCGAACGGTTTACCTGTCTTTGCATGACAACCCCGGACGCAAGTATAACTATACCTGGGAATTGATCGCCATGCCGACATCCCTGGTGGGCGTCAATACCCTGATCCCCAATCGTCTGGTCGGCCAATCCATCGAACAACAACTGATTCCCGAGCTTGCCCAATTTAGCAAGGTCAAACGGGAAGTCAAAATCGGCGAGCATTCGCGTATTGATTTATTGCTGACCGGCAGTTCCGGTCAACGCTGTTATATCGAAATTAAAAACTGCACCCTGGTGAACGATGGGGTGGCGCAATTTCCGGATGCCGTTACCGCGCGCGGCCTGCGCCACATCATTGAGCTGGAAAAGCGGGTCAAGGCTGGTCATCGCGCTATGATGTTTTATTTTATCCAGAGAATGGACGCACGCGTTTTCCGCCCGGCTGACCACATCGATTCCGATTATGGCCACCGTCTGCGCCAGGCGGTTGAAAGAGGGGTTGAGGTTATCGCCTACGATGTTCGAATAAGCCTTCAAGGAATTGAATTAAATCGCAATATTCCATGTGAGCTTTAATGACGGGCGGCTGCAAAGTTTGACAACCATCTAAAAATCGGTTAGCTTCATTTTTTTAATTAAGCAATATCAGCGGCAGAGCGATGTCCGATTATTCTTTAGAAAATTTGATATGCCACCGGGATAATCTCGAAAGCGTCCTGGATAATCTCAAGGAGGGGATTATTGCCCATGACATGAACAGGCGCATCTTTTTTTTCAACACGGAAGCCGAGCACATTACCGGTTACCAGCGCCAAGAAATACTGGGCCGAGATTGCCACGAGGCTTTCGGCAGCCCCTTTTGCGGAGAGCGCTGTGTCTTTTGCGAACATCCGCCCAACCTGGCTGCCAAATCCGAGTACACCATCAATATTAACACCAAAAGCGGCGAGCAGCGGCGCATCGAGATGACCGTTACCAGCATGCGCGATGCGGATGATCAATATACCGGTGTGCTGACCTCTTTTCGGGATATAACCGATATTTTCAGTCTCAAAGAGCGCGCCGGGGAGCTGACCAGTTTCGGCAATATCATCGGCCAGGACAGCAAGATGATTGCGATCTTTAAGCAGATCAAAGACGTTGCCGATTATGATTACCCGGTTCACATTGCCGGTGAGACTGGAACCGGCAAGGAACTGGTGGCTGCTGCCATCCATAGCGAAAGCCGGCGCGGCGGTGCCCCCTTTGTACCGATCAATTGCGGGGCCCTGCCGGAAGGATTGATTGAAAGTGAGCTTTTCGGACATGTAAAAGGTGCCTTTACCGGTGCATTGCGGGATAAAAAGGGTCGCTTTGAACTGGCCGGCGGCGGATCGGTGTTTCTGGACGAAATCACAGAGCTATCCAACAATATGCAAGCCAAAATCTTGCGGTTTCTACAGGAGGGCCAGTTTGAAAGAGTCGGCGGTGAACAGACCATCACGGTGGATGTGCGCGTCATCAGTGCCACCAACAAAAATTTAAAAGATGCCGTGAAAAGCGGTAAATTTCGCGAAGATCTGTACTACCGGCTCAATGTGATTCCCATCTATCTGCCGCCGTTGCGCGAGCGCAAAATTGATATTCCCCTGCTGAGCGAACACTTTCTTCAGGAAGCTCGCGAGCGCTACGGCAAAAAAAAGCTGCGGATATCCACCAAGGCCATGGCGTTGATGCTTGATTACCGCTGGCCGGGCAATGTGCGCGAATTACAAAACGCGATTCAGTTTGCGATTGTCAAATCCAACGGCCGGGTCATCGCTGCCGATGATTTGCCTCTGGAACTGCGGGATCTTGAAAATATCTGCGTGCGGCGAGGGCCCTCCCGCAAGCTGGATGTTGATTCGGTTCGATCGGCCCTCGAGCGAACCGGTGGTAACAAGGTCAAGGCCGCCAAACTGCTGGGTGTGGGCCGCGCCACTCTCTATCGCTTCTTGGGCGATCACCCCGATTTAATGCAAACGGTCAATTTACCATTTTAGGTTGAAAGAAATTATTGGAAGTCAATTTTAATTTCACAAATACGCTTTTCCTGCATGCGATATCAACAACAGCATACTGGGTAATCCCCGATACGGGATTCGAATTCAGCTATGCCGAAAGGCATGGCGCCCTGAAATGAATCCCGTCTCGTAGATTACCGACCACCAAAGGTGGTTTAACTCAGATATCGCATTTCGGAAAAGGCATTTGTTCATCAAAATGAGATAAAAATATGAAAAATCTTAATTCGCAAAGGCGATACATATAATAGAAAGGTTCAAGACATGCTGACATTGGAAGAGCTAAAAAAGGAAACCGATTTAATCAACGAGATCGAATGGGACATGACGCCCGAAGAGGCGGTCAAACAGTATCTGGAATGGGGCAACACCGACTGGGGCAGCGGAAAATATGTGATCCGCTCCAAAAGCGATTACACGACTTATTTTGTCGTCAATTGCTGGCGCAGGCCCTATTTAATTTATCTGATTCGCCGCAACTCTGACGAAGCAACCGAGCTGGCGGAATTCGAGCTTCCGAGCCGTTTTGAAAAAGACGTTTGCGAGCTCAAAGGCGTCTATGCTCTGGATGATGATGTCAAGGCCTGGTTAAAAGAAGAGCTGAGGGCTTAGTGCAAGGTTCCATAAATAGTAGATGATGCTCTAAAAAGTAACGAGTACCCAAAGTGACTAAAGTGAGCTATAGCGCCTAAAGTTTTTGGTGACGCGTCGCTCCGTCCTTTTACAAAAAGGATCGTTCGACCCTGAGGCTCTCGACGGGTAGAATTCCTCAACTTTAGTCACTTCAGGTCACTTTTTACTTTAGCGCACATTCGTTGATTTATTTTTGAGGCGGATTTAAGGAGACTTTTATGGAAATGGAAAGAATAGATAGCCAAGAGGCGCTGGATCAGCTGGCCAGGGAATTCCGCTATATCATCACCGATATTATGTGCCGGGCGGGCGGCGGTCACATCGGCGGCTCCCTCAGTCTGGTGGAAATTATCATCACCCTGTATTTCAGAATTATGAATCTAAAGCCGGACGAGCCCCGCTGGCAGGATCGTGACCGCTTTATCCTGTCCAAAGGGCATGCCGGCCCGACGCTTTATACGGCGCTGGCCTACAGAGGTTTTTTCCCCAAAGACGTTCTGCTAACGCTGAATGCCAACGGCACGCAATTGCCGAGTCACGTGGATCAGGTGATTACCCCCGGCGTCGATCAGACTGCCGGCTCGCTGGGACAGGGGCTGTCGTGTGCCAATGGTATTGCCCTGGCCTGCAAGCTTGCCAAAAGAAGCAACACTGTTTTTTGCGTTGTCGGTGACGGGGAATCCCAGGAAGGCCAGATCTGGGAAGCGGCCATGTTTGCGGCCCATCACAAACTGGATAACCTGGTGGTCATTACCGATTACAACAAAATGCAGATCGATGCCGAAGTTGAAAAGATCGTCTCATTGGAGCCGGTAGTGGATAAATGGCGTTCCTTTGGCTGGGAGGTGTTTGAAATGGACGGCCATGATTGGGACGATATTTATAATACCCTCAACAAAGCCATGGCTGTTAAAGATAAACCGGCCATGATTGTGGCCCATACTGTCAAGGCCAAAGGCAATGTCTGTTACGAGAACCGTATCGAATGCCACTTTATCAGCATTCCTGATGAAAATGAGCGCCAGAGAGTTATCGGAGGCGTCTGTGCCGCGGGCGAAGAAGGGCCGTTCGAATTTAACTGGACAGAAGGAAAACAGGAATGACATTACACGAAAAAGAACTAAGAGCCGTCTATACCGATACGCTCATAGAGCTGATGACCGAAAACAGCAAAGTCGTTTGCCTGGAGGCCGACCTGGGAAAATCATCGGGCACCGTTCCGCGGGTGTGGGAAGCATTTCCGGATCGGTTTTTCGATGTCGGGGTGGCGGAAGCCAACATGATCGGGATTTCGGCCGGCCTGGCCAATGAAGGCATGATCCCATTCTGTGCGACCTTTACCCCGTTTGCCACCCGCCGGGCCTATGATCAGATCACGATTTCGATTGCCTATGCCGAAAACCCGGTCAAAATCGTCGGCACCGCCCCGGGGATTACCACGGCCAAAAACGGTGCCACGCACATGTGCTTCCAGGACCTGGCGATCATGCGCGCCATGCCGAACATGCGCGTCTACTGCCCGGCGGATGTTTACGAGCTGCGCGCGGTGGTCAGGTACATGGCCGCCAGCAAAAAACCCGAATACATGCAACTGATTCGGGAAGTCCACGCGCCGATTTTTGATGAAGATTATGAATTTGATCCCCTCAAAGCCAGGGTGTTGGATGAAGGTTCGGATGTGACCCTGGTGACGACCGGTTTGACCACCCAGTTTGCGCGCAAAGCCGTTGCTGAACTAAAGCAGGAAGGCATCCTGGCCGAGCATATTCATTATCCGTCGGTCAAGCCCTTCGATGTCGAAACCCTTCTATCATCGGTGAAGAAAACCAACGCGGTGGTCACCGCCGAAAACCAGAACGTGATCGGCGGGCTGGGCGGAGCGGTCTGCGAGGTTCTGGCCGAAAACTATCCCGCCAAGGTTAAAAGACTGGGCGCCCAGGATCGATTCGGGGAAGTGGGGGATGTGCCTTATCTGTCTGCGACTTTAGGGTTCAGCGCCAATGACATCGCCGCAGCCTGCCGCGAGATGAAAGCAACCGCTTAACTCAAATGGAGGTGCTGTGATGCCAGCGTCCATACCGATTGTGTGCCCCTATTGCGGGGTGGGTTGCAACCTGGAGCTGTCTTTGGACGAAAGCGGGAGACCGGTCAAAAGCAGTGCCTCCGGCCGGAATCCGGAGCTGAATGCCAGGTATCTGTGCGTCAAAGGCTTTACGGTGCATGAACTGGTCAATCACGAAGAGCGTCTGACGCAGCCCTACATCCGCAAAGCGGACAAACTTGAGCTGGTCTCCTGGGATGATGCCATCCAGCTTGCCGCCCAACGACTCAAGGAAATTTCTGATAAATATGGCCCGGAAAGCATCGGGATGCTGTGCAGCGGTAAAATCCTCAATGAAGAGGCGTACCTTTCGCAAAAGTTCCAGCGTGCCGTCATCGGCAACAACCATGTCGACAACTGCGCCCGGCTGTGCCACGGCCCATCTGAAGCGGCTTTAAGACGGCAACTGGGGTACGGGGCCGTCAGCACCTTTCTGAAAGATTACGATGCCACCGATACGGTATTTCTGGTGGGCGCGCATACCACTTTTACCCACCCGGTTATCTGGATGCAGGTCAAAAAACGCGCCAAAAAGGGCGGCCTAAATCTGATTCTGGCCGACCCCCGCGAGACGGATCTCGTCAAAAATGCCGCCGTACATCTAAAAGTAAAACCGGGCATGGACATTTTCTGGATCAAGGCCCTGGGAAAAATTATCTACGAAAAGGGCTGGCACGATCGGGAATTCTGTGAAAAGCAGACCATCGGCTTCAAGGCGGTTTGTGACGGTTTGGCCGATTTTGATATCGATGCTGCCTGCAGCCGTGCCGGGATAAAACGGGAAGAGCTGGAAAAGGCAGCCGAGCTCATTCATGGCAACAAAACCATATTTATTTGGGGTATGGGCTTAACCCAGCATGCCCACGGAACGGACAACATTACGGCCCTCGTCAATCTGGCGCTGCTGACGGGCAACATCGGCAAGCCCGGGTGCGGGCTGTCGCCGTTGCGAGGCCAGAACAACGTGCAGGGTGCCGGCGACATGGGGGCGTTGCCCAACCTGCTGGCCGGACACATGGAGGTTGACGACGAAGCTGCAAGGGTGCATGTCGGCGCTCTCTGGGGTGCGGCCGTTCCGGCCAAATCGGGCCTGGCGGCTCCCGAGATGATTCATAACATTGCCTCCAATAAAATCAGGGCCCTTTATGTCATCGGCGAAAACCCGGCGGTCTCCGAGCCGCAATCCAATTTTGTCACCTGGATGCTGCAGAAACTCGAGTTGCTGATTGTGCAGGACATCTTTCCCAATGAAACAACCAAATACGCCCATATTGTCCTGCCGGCTGCCAC
Source organism: Desulfobacterales bacterium (assembly GCA_050123735.1). Lineage (GTDB taxonomy): Bacteria > Desulfobacterota > Desulfobacteria > Desulfobacterales > JAHEIW01 > JAHEIW01. The sequence goes on from JASFGN010000003.1 coordinate 8,339, forward strand.
GGTCGGGGAAAAAGACGGCACTTTTAACAATGCCGCCCGGCGGGTACAGTATACCGCAGCCGGCCTCAAACCGCCGGGAGAAGCCAAAGCCGACTGGCAGATCTTAATGGAAATGGCCAATGCCCTGGGCGTCACATGGCCATATACTTCAACCGAAGATATCTGGGAGGAAATTCGCAAGGCCGCACCGGTTTTCAGCGGCATTACCCACAAACGCCTGAAAGCATCCACGGGAATATTCTGGCCCTGCTATGATGAATCCCATCCGGGCACGCCCCGTCTGTATGAAGACGGATTCGGCTTTCGCGATCGCCGGGCGCGATTTTTACCGGTTAAATTGCCGGACACCCTCATGGAGCCCACCGAGGAATACCCCTATATTCTGATCACCGGACGCCTCCTGGAGCATTTCAACACCGGGGAGATGTCGCGGCGAACCACAAAACTTTCACGACTCAAACCCGCATCGTATCTGGACATGAATCCGGAAGACGCCGAGGCGGCCGGCCTGGGCGCCGACGACATCGTGCGGTTGACCAGTCCCCATGGATCGGTTCTATTGCCTTTGAAGATCAATGCCAACCTGCAGCGCGGGCATCTGTTCGCACCGATCCATTTCAGCGAGCCCAATTTTAACTCCTTGATGAGTGCCGTACCCATCGATCCCACGGCCCGGATGCCGGCGCTAAAGGTAATCCCCGTTAAGCTTCAGAGGGACTAACGTTCGGTCTAAACGCTTGCTGAAAATAAAAGAAGTGTAATGCGTGACACTGATGTATGATTATAAGAGCAGGATAGAACAAGGGTTTCATTATTTGGGCATCCGTGTCATTCGATACCGTTGGACGATTCTGCTAATGACGGTTGTGGTGATCGGATTGGCTGCGACCCAGCTCCCCAAACTCAGTATTGCCACTTCTGTGGAAAGCATGTTCAAGCGGCACGATCAGATGCTTACCGATTACCAGCGGTTTCGCAGTCATTTCGGACGTGACGAAGAAATTGTGCTGCTGATCTCCTCCTCCGATATCTTCAGCCTGGAATTCCTCACCACTCTCAAGCAATTTCATGAGGATCTGGAGAATTCACTACCGCTTTTAAAAGAGGTCAGTTCGTTGGCCAATGCGCCCTTTATCGAATCAACTGATAGCGGTGTGCGCCTCAGCGGTTTTCTCGACAACCTGCCGCGAACAGACGAAGAAATGCAGCATTACAGAAAGCGCGGTCATTCCTATCCAGGATACCAGAAACTGTATTTCACCCCGGATGGCAAGCATGCCACAGTGGTTATTAAAACGCAGGCGGTATCGGCGTTGACGGCCGATGGCCTGCGATTGCAGGGTTATGCCCGGGGTATTCGCGGGTCAATAAAACCTCCGCCCCCTGCGGAACAACAATCGATATCACAGGTAGAGAATATCGCCATCATCGGCATCGTTGAAGCCGTCATCAAGCAATACCAGGCGCCTGACTTCAGCATTGCCTTCAGTGGAACGCCGGTCTACCAGTATTATGTCGAGCCGATGGTCCGCGCGAACATGAAGAAGATGTGCATCGCGATCCTCATCGTTCCGGTTCTGTTCATGCCGGTTGTGTTTGGTCGGGGCACGGGTGCTTATCTGCCTCAGGTGACGGCCATTTTAGGCCTGATGGTTGCTTTAGGGTTGATGGTCTTGTTGTCGGTTCGCCTCAGCCTGACCTCGTCTATGTTGCCTTCCATCCTGTTGTCCATCGGACTGACCGCTCCGGTTCATTTCCTGGTCGTCTATTACAGGTACCAAAAGCGGGTCGGGAAGTTCCGGGGCATTATTGCCACGATGAAGCACTCTGGTTTTCCGATCGTCATGACCAGTTTCACAACAGCGGCGGGATTGCTGTCATTTTCCTTCTCGGATATCTTACCGATAGCTCATTTAGTGAATTTCACAATGGTTGGAATTCTCGTCATCCTGGTATTTACGCTCATTACCCTGCCGGCATTTCTCTCCATACTGCAGGTTGTTGCGGGTGTGAAAAAGGGTGAAACAAATTATGAGGCTTCCATTTACAACCGAACCCTGTTGGCGTTGGGTCGCCTCGGGGTTACCCGGCCTTACCTTGTTTTAATTCTGTTCTTGACAGGTACCCTTGTTGTGGGATTCAGCATCCCACGGCTCCATTTTTCACACAACCAGCTGCATTATTTCACTGAAGATTCAGCTTTCATGCGGCAGGTCCGACTCATTGAAGCCCAGACCGGTGGATTTCGAGCACTGGAAGTGCTGATCGACACACAGCGGGAACGGGGAATAATCGACCCCGACCGGCTCAAGGCCATTGAGCAGCTGGATACCTACCTGAGATCGCTGACGGATATTCAGGGGCGCGCTTATGTGGGTAAAACCCGATCTCTCGTCGATCTCATTAAGGAAGTCTCTTGTGCAACAATAGGACAGGATCAGAGCCCTTGCCCGATTCCTAAAGGCGAAGCGGCTCTGGCTGAGCAATTCGATCACATCGGTCGCATTATCCCTGGGGCGTTACGAAAGTACACTGATGCAGACTTGCGTCTAGGTCGTTTGACCGCCATGATGTACTGGCGGGATGCTGCCCATGATGTTGATTTCGTTGCACGGGTGCGGAAAAAGGCCGCAACTTTGTTCGGCTCCGGTGTCAACTTGGCGGTAACCGGTGTTGCGGCCATCAATTCCGGAATCATTAATGCGATGATGAGCAGCCTGGCCATTGGTTATAGCACAGGATTCCTGTTGATCATGGCATTAATGATCCTGGCCGTTGGAGATGTGCGCCTGGGACTGTTAGCCATGATTCCCAATCTATTGCCGGTTGTCATTGCGCTGGGCGTTATGGGATATTTAGACATTCCGTTGAATACCTACAACCTGATTGGCGGCAGTATCCTCATAGGATTGGCTGTAGATGACACCATCCATTTTTTCCACAATTTCCGCAAGTACTACCTGAGGTCTGGCGATATCAACTTTGCTGTAAGTGAGACTTTAAGATCCGCAGGCCGAGCCCTGATGGCAACAACGTTGATTCTGGTTGCCAGTTTCTGGATGCGACTATTCAGTGACCTGAAAGTGGTGGCAGATTTCGGATTGGTGCTGGGCATTGCGTTACTAGTGGCCTTTCTGGCTGATGTGTTGCTCGCACCGGCACTGTTGCGGGTTTTTTATGGGACCGGGCAGAGGGTTTCCCTGAAACGATTTGGTGTTCCGAGGGTGCAGAACGTATGATATCTACTAAACGCATCTTCAAGTATATGGCGCTTTACCTGGTCTGTTTAGCGGTCTCAACAGCGGGGTTTTACATTTTCACTGTTGTTTATGCTCAAAAGACATTTTATTTGGATGATAAACAATGGAATCCGGCGGAGCCGGAAACGCAAAACATCGACCCGACCCGTTTGAGCAAAGCGCTCGATTACATTGACACGCGGCTACCCACCGCTCGAAGCCTTTTGCTGCTTCGCAACGGTAAGACGGTAGTTGAAAAATATTACTGGCTCGGTGGTCCCAAGGCGACGGATTACCTGCATTCCCTGAATCTACCGCTCCTCCAGGTATTGATCGGTATTGCTATCGATCAAAAATTGATCCAGGGCACGGAACAACCTCTATCTGCTTTTTTTAAAAAGCATTTGGCAAAGAGCCGATCCGATAGTACGGCATCGCTGACACTAAACCACCTGCTAAGGTCACAGGCACCACTGCTATGGGGAAACGGAAACCCGGACTACTGGGATTTGTTTTACGCCGCAGACCGAATTGACGCGAGTCTGCGAGCCATTTCGCAGCAACAGACAAGGGTCCAACCGGCGATAAACTTTGCTGCAGCGTATTTGTTGAGCCAGGTGATTGAACAGGTTTCCGGCCGGAGTGTTTTCAATTTTGCTTACCGTTATCTGTTCCAACCTCTGGGAATTACGACTTACACAGCCGATGATCAGGACCTGCCACGCGATCCAATGATCGGATTTCAGCTCAAAGCACTGGATCTTGCCAAGATCGGCTATCTGCTGGCCCAGGAAGGGGTTTGGGAGGGTCAGCGAATTGTCTCTAAAGAATGGGTTCGCTGGTTATTTTCCAAGGTCCCTCACGCTGAATTAGATGACATCCCGGGAGGCAGCTGGGTCAGGATAACGATCAGGGGGCATGCGAGTTTGGTCACACGAGGTGATGGCGGGCAATATCTTGTCCTGGTTCCGGATTTGCATGTGGTGGCGGTAACGACATCAACAAGCCGTTTTGCGCTGCCACAGGATAATGGGCATGACCGACTGCTGCAGCTGATTATGGAAGCTGTTTTGGAAAGGGCTGACACAGCGGGGATGCTGGTCAGGCCGGAGCGTGAGTCAGAAACGGCGTCAGGGCAATATACCGACAGTCTTGCGCCGAATTATGTTTTCTCCACACCTGTGCCACAGGACATATTGGATTTCTTCCATCAATTCGCACAGGATATCGATAGTAAGGATACCCGTCGTATTGCTCAAAACTATGCACGTGCATACGAACACCGTAAAGATATCTTTGCCTCCCCATCCCGTCTGATGTTTGGCCCCAGTCCGCCCCATCTGGAATATGTTCACATTACCAGGATTCGTATTGAAAATAACAGAGCCTATCTGCGGGGCACTTTGAAATTTCATTACATAAATATATTTGCAGGCTTGCATGGCGTGTGGCCACTGGAGAATTTGATTAAACTGAAAGGTCGCTGGAGATGGCTCGGGTTGCCGGAAAAGACCGCCCTGCTGGATCGTGATGACTATTTTGATGCTGAATTGAGTGAGGAGCAGCAACGGTTCGTGGATGACTGTTCGGGTCCTCTGGTTGGAAAATTTTCATTATTCGGAAACGATTGCTTTGCTGAGACTTTCCAATTGGCAGGAGGAGGAAGAGAGCTGTTTGCCGAACGCCTCCAACCTTTTCTGCAAGAACGCACCGGGGTAAAAGTGCATGTAACTGAAGTTCAACGAAATGGTGCAGCCTACCGGGTGCAAGGTTATATCGAAGGTAGCACACTGGGAGAAATCCGTTTACCTGATGATCTCCATATCGTTAAAGAGAATGGTGTCTTGAAATGGCAAGGTATCGTCGATTCAAAGTAGACAGAATGAAAGGTATTCAGAAAAGAATGGAGGATTTCCAAGTCAACAACATATTACAGATAATATTTAGGAGGCCTTTACATGGCTTTGCGCTTGGCAGAGATTTTTGTTCCGGAAAAAGGCGATACGCTGCTTGACCAGATCAAGAGCCAGTTTAATGTCATTGATTCTTATTATTCGTGTGGCAATGACGGCGGCGAGCTGAAACTGCTGCTTGAGGCCGAGACGGCTGAGCCGGTTTTTGATTTTCTGGAAAAACGCTATGGCCACATGGCGGGTTTTCGCATTATGGTTGTTGCGGTGGAAGCCGTTATTCCGCGCTTAAAAAACGATGAGGAGACCCAAAAAAGTAAGACCAAAATTTCCACCCAAATAGGCTCCAAGCGGATATACCGCGAGGAGCTCTACGAGGATATCAAAAACATCGCCTCAGGCAGCCGCACATTTTATCTCATGGTATTTCTGGCATCCTGTGTGGCGGCCATCGGGCTTTTACGGGGCAACGTGGCGATCATTATCGGGGCGATGGTGCTGGCACCCCTGCTGGGGCCCAATATGGGGATGGCTTTTGCGGCGACGCTGGGTGACCCCACTTTGGCCAAAAAATCATTACTGACCAATATGGGTGGTTCGGCCTTGGCGCTTTTTATTGCCATATGCATTGGCTGGTTTGCCACCGTAGAGCTGGATAATCCGGAAATTTTTTCACGAATAGATGTCAGTTATGCGGACATCGTGCTCGCGTCCGCATCCGGGGCTGCCGGAGCCCTGTCATTTACAGCCGGTGTGTCCGCCTCGTTGATCGGGGTAATGGTGGCGGTCGCCTTGTTGCCGCCGCTGATGGTATGTGGCCTTTTACTCGGCGCCGGTCATTTCCATGAGAGTGTTAACGCCTTCCTGATACTGGCCACCAATATCGTCTGCTTGAATATTTCTGCGGTTGTCATGTTTTTGTTCCAGGGCATCCGGCCCAACAGATGGTGGGAGGCTGAGCGTGCCAGAAAACAGACCAAAATTGCGATTGGCGTCTGGATGTTTCTACTGATTCTATTGATGCTGTTGATAAAATTAAATGCGGGCTGAATTGATTTAGACATCAGCCTGGATTCAGCCATTAATTACAACACAAAAACGGGGCCCGGGTGGGGGCTATCTGGCAGGTTAACACACATAGGGATGCATCATGAAAACGGATATGGATGTTCACGGGACTTTAGGCCGGTACATACTGGCCGATGGCATGGACCTGGTAATGGACCTGGAGCGGTCCCACGGCAGCTGGATTGTGGACCAAAGGGACGGTGCGGAGTACCTGGACCTGTACACCATGTACGCATCCCAGGCCATTGGCTACAACCATCCCCGGATGATGGAAATCAGTGATGAGCTGGCCCGGGCAGCCACCCAGAAGCCGATTTGCTCGGATATCTACACAGAACCCATGGCCCGGTTCATGGAAGTCTTCGCCCGGGTGGCCATGCCGGCATACCTGCCGCACGCCTTTTTTATCGAAGGCGGCGCGCTGGCGGTTGAAAATGCCCTTAAGGCCGCCTTTGACTGGAAAACCCGCCTGAACCTGCCTTTGGGCAAGGATCATGTCCACGCGGACAGGATCATCCATTTCAAAGAAGCGTTTCACGGCCGCAGCGGATACACGCTGTCGCTGACCAACACCTATAATCCCGACAAGACTCGCTTCTTTCCCAAATTCGACTGGCCGCGAATCGATAATCCCAAACTCCGCTTTCCGGTAGACGCGGCCGAGGAGCAACGCGTGTCCGAAGCTGAAGGGCGGGCGCTGAAGCAGATCAAACTGGCTATCCACCAGTTTGGCGACCGTATTGCCGGGCTGATCATCGAGCCCATTCAGAGCGAAGGCGGCGACAATCATTTTCGGCCCGAGTTCATGCAGGCGCTCAGAGAGCTGTGCAATGAAAACCGGATCATCTTTATCCTGGACGAAGTGCAGACGGGGGTCGGCCTGACCGGACGCTTCTGGGCTCACGAGCACCACGGGGTTCAGCCGGACATCATCAGCTTCGGGAAAAAGACCCAGGTTTGCGGCATGCTGGCCGGGCCGATTATGGACGAGGTGTCGGACAATGTCTTTCAGAGATCCTTGCGAATCGGTTCCACCTTCGGCGGCAACCTGGTGGATATGGTGCGCTGCAAACGTATCCTGGAGATCATCGAATCCGAGCGGCTTGTGGATGCCGCCGAACAGCAGGGCGCCTATCTGCTGGCCAAGCTGCGAGATCTACAGTCGCGCTTTTCCGGCACGCTATCCAACGTCAGGGGACAGGGCTTGCTTTGCGCATTTGACCTGCCGGATCCTGAATTCCGCAAGCGCTTTGCAGAACGATGCGTCCGGGCCGGTCTGCTGGTCGTGGGGTGCGGTCCCAACAGTATCCGGTTCAGGCCCCACCTCAATGTCAGCACACCTGAGATTGACCATGGCTTGAAGGTCATGGCCGATGTGCTTACCGACATGGCTTAAAGATTTCAAGCAATCAGGGCAGGGGTCAAATCTTGAATTGTGAATAAATACACCGATATTCTTCTTACCCTCCGTACACTTTTCTGGATAAAGGCAAGACATTAAGGGCCAGCTGGTGCGTCGCTATTCACAATTCAAGATTTGACCCCCACCCTTTTTCAAAAAAAATGGGACCCGGGTTGGGGCCCCATTTTTTATGATCAGCGGCTTGTGGGTTTAAGCCGCATCCATTTCGCGCCGATCGGCCATATCCATCAGGACGCGCTCGCGGGCCTTGTCGATGCCCAGCGCTTTGCGTTTCTTGTCGATATGGGCAATCATCAGGCGGGCAATGTCGTGCGGATCGGTGGCAAAGCCCCACTTGCCCAGGCCGAGCTGCTCGAGCTCTTCAAACAGGTGCTTGTGGAACTTGGTGCCTTCGACGATCGGGAAGGTGACGCCGAAAACGGTGTAGACACCGGAAGCGACAAAATACTGGCCGATGCAGATGGCTTTCTCGCTCATATATTCCGGAGCGCATCCGGCGACGGGTAGATCGGCAATGCTTTCACCCAGACCGCCGGTTTTAACCATTTCCGCACAGGCAATCAGAATGCGGCTGTTGTCTACGCAGGAACCGATTCCGAGCACCGGCGGCATCCCCACCGTTTCGCAAACCTCCTTCAGCCCGGGGCCGGCCAGATGAGCGGCCTCCGGCGTGGTCAACCCGGCCTTGGCCAGTGCCACCTGTGAACATCCGGTCTGAACCACCAGCACGTCGTTTTTAATCAACTCCTTGACGAGCTCAACGTGCACATAATCCTGCTTCATACGCGGGTTGGTGCAGCCCACCACACCGGCCACACCCCGGATGCGGCCGTTGATGATGTTGTCGTTTAACGGGGTGTAAGAAGCCCGGAAGGTTCCACCCAGCATGTAATTGATGTATTCATGCGAGAAACCGTGGACGCCGGAATTTTTGATCTGGGGTATTTCAACCGGCTTGCTGCGGCTCTTGAAGCGCCCGATGGCCCGGATGACGATTTCATCGGTGCAATCTTTGGGCGTGTGCTCATGAAACTCGATGTGGGTGGCCCCTTCGATCTTGCATCTCGGGTTTGTGGTGATCAGCGGGGTGTTATAGCAGTCGGCTACCTTCACCAGGCCCTGCTTGATACACTGCACATCAACCGTCATGGCGTCAACGGCACCCGTGACCAGTATCGTCTCGGTGGACATAAAATTG
>JASFGN010000004.1:0-16116 GCA_050123735.1 Desulfobacterales bacterium
ATGATTTCCCGGATAATACACCCCCTTTTGCATTTTCAGCAAAATGTCTTGCTTCATGGTTCTCCTCTTGCGTTTTCCTACACAACCATACGAAATGCAGCCGTCAATTATGCTATATCAGTCAAATCAGAGGTGCTTCTTCATGCACACCGCCGTTTGCGGGCAAAGGCTTTTAAATTCTGTTGTTTCCTGCAGGGCAGGGGGCGCCGATCCTCGATCGGTTTTGTGATATCCCCTTGCGCTAAAAAAATCTTCAGCTGTCAGGGTCAGCAGATAAAGGCTGTCGATTTTTTTTGATCGGGCGTATGCTTCTATTTTACTGACCAAGTGGGTTGCCAACCCCTGCCGGCGATACGCCTCGGCTACCGCCAGGGATCGCAGCAGCCCGACATTGTCTTTCAGCTCAAGGCCCACCACACCGTATAAAGTTAGCGTAGATTCATCGTTTACGATCAAAAAATGCTGCAGATGAGATGGTCCAATATCCTGGTGCTCAAGGCCGCTGGCGGCCAGTAGCCCTTTGATCTGTTTTTCATCTTTGGCCGATGCAAAAGAAAATGTCACAGAGTCGGGGACTATTTTACAGGTTACGCTCATCCAAAAATATGTGTCGGCTTTTTTTTTGAAACGCTCATTTCAGGGTCTAAATTGAGCGATTGTCGAGGTTGCCGCAGCTACAAGGCAGATGGTGTTTCGCTATAGTTGCCTATGCGGGACGCCATCTAACACAGTAGATGCGGTAAGATCGGCAATCCCGAAGGGTTTCAAATTGAAAAAATTAGAATCGATAGAATACCACTAATAAAATAGTTTCTTTTTAAATTTGAAACGCTCATTTTAGGTGATAAATAAATATAGGATCATTGTGCAAGCGGCTCGCCAGTCTTATAACCCGGCTGGGGACAAATCCCGGAAGTGAAAAATTACTTGAAACAATGACAGCACCCGGTTTCATCTTTGCGGCCAGCTGCGCGGCTAACCTTTTCATAACATCCGGATAAAGATAGCAAAAAACCACATCTGCATCCGAAAGGTCTGCTTCCCAAAAATTCTGACGTCTGATTGTTATTTTATTGGACCCGAAGGAAAATATTCGGGCCTTCAGGTAGGCCAGCGGATTGATTTCATATCCGACTGTACGAACCCCATATCGCTTTTGCGCTTCCCGAAGCACGCGGCCGTCACCGCAACCCAGATCGACCAGCGTCTGGTCTGCTGTCATGGGAACCGCATTGATAAAGGCACTTATTTTTGCTCGTGAAGTTGAAACATAAAGCGCGCCCTGGGTGACGGGTAAAACCAGGGCAATGCTAAGGGCATATATGATTTTCAGGGCAAACAGGCCGCCGGCCAGAATGACGAAGATCCAGATCCAAGCGGCCATGGTTCCCTCTATTCAAGAAATGAAAAATGCACAACAGCCGTATCTCAATCATATCGATCGGGGTGTGTCAAGACATATTCTAGTCATTTTTTCGAGCTTAATCTTTTAATATCAAGCCTTCACGGGGGTTTTCTATTCTGAATTGTTTGTATTTTCAAAGATTTCTCAACATGCGCGCCATACCCGGTGAACCGATTTCAGCCTCAAAATTCGGATGGCATTTTTGATCCGTGATTTTAAATCCATGTTTTTCATAGGCACACTGAGCAGGTCGGTTACCGATGTATAAGTTGATCTGGGCCCGCCGGAATCCTTTTTGGCGTCCTTTTTCAAGAATGGCGGTCAGCAGCCGGTCGACGATTCCTTTGCGGCGATACGCCGGTAAGGTGGCCACGCTGTCGATGATCCAGGTATCCGGTGCATTATCGGGTATGCAGCACAGCACGCGCTCAGCGCGCTTTTGGACTTGCGAATCGGGGCCAAGCTGGCCAAGTTGTCTAAAAACTTGCGGCATGGCCTGTTGCAGCGCAGCGTATCCCAGGCGGTTCGGGTCGTAGCCGCCCAGTCCGGCCACCGGCCGGCCATCTGATTCTGCGACCAGGTAGCAGGAATAATGAAAAAGGTGCGGTATGGTGGTCACCGCCAGCAAAGACAGGAATTTAAGATTCTCTTGCTCTGTGCCACCCAGGATAACTTCCCAGATGCCCCGGCTGACGTGTGCCCTTCCGGCTGTGAGGATCAGCCAGGCCATAAATTTTGCATCTTCAGGCCTGGCCGGTCTGATTCGAATATCCATCATTTTTCGCATACAATGTTTTGCCGGCAAAAAACAGAATCGTCATAAGCTCCATTCCATCAGCAGTTGTCGTCGGTGGTCACTGACCTATTTGGTTTTTCATTAATACGCAATTGAAAGATATCCGGTCGGGCGTAATGCCCTACGACGTCAAAGTCAAATTTGCTGCGGGCGATTGCGCCCAAATCCAGTTCGGCAAACAAGATGCCTTCCGTGTCATACAACGGTCCCGCGATCACTTTTCCCAGCGGCGAAATAATCGCACTGCCGCCGCGGCACATGATTTCAGGCTGCTCATCCAATTCCTTCAAATCCTTTAAATCATCCGGATACATGTCTTTGGTCATATATTGATTACACCCCAAAACGAAACAGCGACCTTCACAGGCGATGTGCCGCAAGGTTGCCTGCCAGGTGTCTCTGGCGTCGGCCGTTGGTGCCAGGTATATTTCGACGCCCTTGTTGTAGATCGCCATACGCGCCAGGGGCATGTAGTTTTCCCAGCAGATCAACCCGCCGATCTTTCCGATTTCGGTCTTTATAACGGTCAGCGTGCTGCCATCGCCTTCACCCCAAATCAGGCGCTCGCCTGCAGTGGGTTTGAGTTTTTGGTGTTTGCCCATAAGCCGCCCATCGGGCCCAAAGTACAATAGCGTGCAATACAGCGTGCCGGTGCTGCGCTGCGTATCTCGCTCAATGACGCCCATCGCCAGATAGACGTGAGCTTTTTTAGCAGCCGCTGCCAGTTTTTGTGTCGTGGGACCCGGGACTTCGACCGTGTTTTCCCAGTAGCGTTGCCAGACCCGGCGGCCAACCGGACTGCGGCTTCCCACCACCGTGCCGAACGCCAGACCCCGCGGGTAAGCCGGAATATACGCTTCGGGAAACAAAACGAATTGAGCACCCTGCGCGGCGGCCTGTTCAACCAAGTCACAGGCCTTTTCGACCGTGGCCTCACGGTCAAATAGCACGGGCGCTGACTGTACAACAGCCACTTTTATGTTTTTGTTTTGTTCAATCATTTTCCTCCTTTTTTTGCCAGACGATATGATGTTGAGAAAAAAGCCCATGCATCCGGCTGTAATGGAAAAGCTGCTCAAGTCCCTGGTGTTCAAATACAGATTTTGCCTCGGAAATACAATACACCCCATGCTGCTTAACCAGTGGCTGGAAACGATGCGCAATCCATCTGGGAAAGGCCAGGTCAAGCCACAGCAAATAGCCGCCCGGCTTTAAAACCCGGGCGATTTCACGAACGGCCGTCCGCCATTTTGCCATGTGGTGAAAAACGTTCTGAGAGACGACCAGGTCGAATTCGGCATCTTCAAATGAAAGCTTTGCGGCATCTTCGACCCGGTAGGTGAGCCGGGCAGTTTCAGGGTGCCGTTTCCGGGCGGTTTCAATTTGCGCCGGATCGGTGTCCGTGCCCCATACATGCATGTTATAACGTTGCGCCAGATAGGCCGCCACGCGACCGATGCCGCAGCCCAACTCCAGCACATTTGTAATGGAGCGAACAGGCAATTCTGCCAGGCGCTGTTCAATCCTGGCAATATTGCGTTCGGCTTTGCCGGTCCGATTGACCAACCACTTTTCCAAACGGGTCATTTCCATGGCCTTAAAAACGGGTCGTCCTCTTTTATGCTAAATTCAGAAATTCATATCTCCAACGCTTGCTCCTGTGCGTTGTGGAAATCACCACACCCGATCCAGCCACTGGCGGTAACAGTGCTCGATTGTAACGACCGGTCAAGAATACGGTCGCAGCGGTTTTCAGGTTGCCGGAATGTGAGTTGTGGTGACTTCGGCTAAAAGCCTTTGCTGAGCGCCGGTTACCCGGGTGCGCACAACGGTGATCCGTTTGCCCTGACGGACAAATCGGGCCTCGGCCTTGATTTCCCCTTTGCGCTGGTTGCCCAGCAGACTGGTGTTTATGTTGATGGCCAGAGGGAAACCGGTGCCATCCGCGCTCAACTGGACTTGCGATAATGCCAAAACGGTTGCAGTTACATCGGCCAGCCACACAAGGGCGCCGGCCTGCACGGTGCCAAACGGGTTCAGAATGCCGGCTTTGATCGGCATTGTGCTGACGACGCGGTCCGCATGGCGTTCCTTGATGAAAAATTCGATTTCTCCGGTTTTTCTGCTCCGTGCAATTTTATCATGGATGTTTTTCATTTCGAGATCCTGATTTAAGGGTCGCGGTGAGTCAGGTTTGTTTAGAAGTGGTTTCAAAACCTCGGATAAGGTTCAAGGGCAAGGCATCAGGCAGATCGGGAAAGCGCAGCATACATGGGTATGTGAGCATTTACCGGAGGCCTGTAACGCAGCCATTGAGCCTTAGATGGGGTTTTGAAACCACTTCTAGTAGAAAGCAAGGGCTTATGACCTGACATACCGGGGGTAGGTCGTTTTGGCCTTTTCAGCGGCTTGCAGGTCAATTGCCAGAGTTATAAATGGGTGCTTTTTTGATGTCAGTCCCAAGATGGCGCCTTCTTCTGGTTCGACAATCCAGCCGGTTCCACCCCAATCAGGTCCGCCGGCGCGGGCACCGTTGTGGTTGGAAGACAGACAATATGCGCCGGATACGACCGCTGCAGTCCTTCCGCCCGCAATCCATTTATCCGCCGAAGCTTTAGGAGTGGCCCGAGGACAAACAATCACATGGACACCTTGCCGAGCGTAGTTCCGGGCATGTTGGTTAAACCACAATTCGGTGCAGATGAGGAAGCCAACTTTGGCCTGACGGCATTGAAGCACGCTGAAATCATTATTACCGCGTTCATACCAGGATGCCTCCCAGAAACCATGTTCATCGGGCAGATAGTATTTGTGGTGAGCAGCCCGATAGCCCGCAGTATCATCCCAGCAAAATCCCTCATTCAAATGACGGCCACTGATTATCACCGGCCGCGTGCCCAGAACGGCTGCAGGCGCAAGCTCTATTAGCCGGGAGATCCATTGATCGGCGACCTTGACGGAGGCCTGCCAGCGCTCAGGTTTACATTTTGGGGTCGAAGCCAGCCAGGGATAAAAAGGCATTTCAGGAAGCAATACCAAATCACTGGCTGCCGATTTGACATGATCGCACAATGCTTTCCAATCCTGCTCGAACCGGTCCGCCTGATTGTTCATCTCACAGACCGTTACTTTCATTTTCACACTCCCGGATTCAGTTTAGCGCGTAAAAATGTCAATGATATGGCCCTCGGAAGTTTCGCACAGGCCGAAGCCACCGCTTTTAAATCCCATAACCCGATCAGAAAGTCTAAATTTGCACCTCATTTCCGTGCCACGGTCGCCGAATAGAAGCGCCTCGGTGTTGCCAGGGAATTCTTCAATGGCCGGGTATTCTTTGCCCGATTGCCGCGGGGCCGGCTTTTCAAGGAGCTTGCCGATAAAATGCTCTCCATCCGGCATGGTTATCTGGAGTTGCGCGGTACCGAATTTTTCATCCTGATAGTCAAAGTAGACGCGCTTGCCCGAGTATCGATCGACGCCTTTCATTGTCCCCGAACAAGCCATTGTGGATAGGACACATACGAATATGGAGAACCACAGGAATGGTGTTCGCATTTCTTGATCCTTTCTACGCGGATGGGAAACGGTATACGGAATGGGGTTTATTTTTCTTGAGCCAACCCATTCCACGAAAACAGGTTAAACGTCATCGCTATCGGCTCAATCAATGGCTTTCTTATATCGATATTGTTTATAAAGGATATACCCGGCCCACACAAGAGCCAATATCATCAAAAGACAACCCAGAATATGCGCAAAATGGGCGAGTGCGTGGTCGTGTTTGATCCAACCGATTTCTTTGAGGATAAATTCCCAATCGTGAAATCCATATGGTGATGTGCGGCCGGTGTTGCCGCCCAGCAGCGGTAGGGTAAGCGATCGGGCATCATTGATGTAAGGGGCGAGGTCCAAAAAGTTTTCGCCCAACCACCACAGGGCAAATGCGGCAGCAAAAGTATCGCGGGTTTTAATTAAAAATACAACCAGGCATGTCAGCGGCATCAGTAGCTGACCGAGGCTGCCGCCCAGTGAAGTCATCAATCGGCCAAAAGGTCTAAAAACAAGGTGTCCGGTTTCATGAAAGGGCAGGTTGACCAAATGCCAGAAGGATTCCATTGCATATTGGCTTTTCATGGGGCTAAGGATAAACTTAAAACCCCATGTTAAAATGATAATGAATATAAGGCTGCGGCCGGCCAAAACCAGTGGATTGGTTTCTGTATGGGCCTCAAAAAGCAGGCTTTTTATAAATTCCCCGCGATCATTGGTTAGGGGTGTTACAAATGGTTTGTCATCAGTGGCCCGTGTCTTTTTTTCTAACATTTTTGAATACTTAGAAAAAATAAGACCACATTTTTGACATTCGGCACCTTCCAGCGCCTGTTCAAAACCGCATTTTGGGCAATTCATAAGCGTCTATTATTCCGAACGGACATGCCGGTTGCCGTTGCAGGCAGATGAATTAACAAAAAAAGCAACTCCCCCAACCGAGGTGCTGCCTTTGAACAATATGAGCCGATGAATCTTTGCTTGAAGGGTTCTGGGATCAATCCAGATAAAGTGTTTGCGTTTTAGGTGCTGCGCTGTGTTGCGCTGACCGCTTAATTCTCTTTTCCTCTGCTTTTCTTTTCTTCCGCTCTCTGGCAATGATAATGAACATGACGACGATGACGCCGATTTCTGAAAACAGCAATAAGCCCTGAGAAATAAGGTGCTTCATTAAGAACTCCTGTAATATAAATCCTGCCAGTGCAAAATTCAGGTGTAATCTTAATATCGGTAATAGTTGGTTAAACTTTAGGATTAATTAAGTTTTCCATCGTTTGATCTGTTTGCTGCCGGCTAAAAATGCTATAGATCTCAAACTGTTGATGATTCGCCTGAGAGCAGCTGGCACTTTAGGTGATTGGGTGGCAGAGCAAGGGCCGCGGTTTTGGGTTAAATGAACTTTACACCGATGCCGTAGTTGTGCATGGCGTTTTCATCGGTCTCTTTTTTGCACCACCTGACAACCGATTGATACGTTTTTGGAGCGGATTTGAAGGGTTGGGTGTCAAATTTTATTTTTACGCGGGTACCGGGTTTAAGGGCAACTGCCGATTCCAATAGCATACCATCATTGCTGAAATCTTTGGTCTGTGCATAGCTCATCGAACCGGAATTTATATCTTCAATGATGACGGTCGCTCGGTGTCTAAAACGCTTATTTTTTCTAAATCCGGTTGCGGCGCTGGTTTGCGAAAAAGATAGCCGGCGTGAACCGAATTTGTGGAATTCATGGCTATCCCTGGGTAACCGTGCTGGAGGCTTACCTTTTTTAGATTTTTTTTGATTATCCTGTTTATGGCATTGCGGACAGCCGCTGCCCTTTATTCTCGCTTTGACCGTGGCTTCCCACTCATGACCCTCAACACAGATCCACCACACTTTCTTTCTGAAGCCCGGCGGCAAATTTCTCAGGTTCAACCCCCTGTTTTTCGTTACATGCCATTGCTTGATGAGATCCGTGTTGGCAATCAACATTTCATTCTCATCGGATGCCGAGGATCTGTGGCAAACCGGACAGTTGTTACCGCGGCTTCTGCTGTATACCGGTGCCTGCCATTCGTGCCCGTTGTTACAGATCCACCATATCTTGCGACCTGACCCGGGCGTGACGTTTAGAGGGTTTAAGTCCCCGTTGCGCGTCGGGTGCCATTCTTTGGCCAGGTCTGGATTGGTGGCAGCTAAATTGTACTGGTCGGTGGCTTTTGGCATTCGGATTACTATATATTTATATAAATTTCAACCTGTTAAAATAATATTGAGCTGCAATGCCGATGTTTTACCCCTTCGGTTGCACCTCCATTTCATAAAGGAAGTCCAGCTAAATATCAACACCTTTATACGGAAAAATGGCCGCATAAGCGGGAATGATGATTTATTGATCGGGTTCCGGTGGGCGCTTTGAGATGCCGATCACGTTGGGCAGCGGCCATGATAACGATCCTTTGTTTGCATCGCTTGAGCCGACTTCATAACTTCCAACAAACTCAAATTCATGATTCGGAACCTTGATGTATAATTGGGCCTGGGGGCCGCCCTCGGTATACATGGCACGCGAAATGTTCAGGGGAAGAACCTTTAGGATATTGATCAGATCATGGGTGCTGTACAATGAGCGCACGTGAATAAATAAGACATTATTGTTCGTATCGGTGCCGATAGCCGACGTGCTCCAGCGTCGCGGCTGCTGTTTCCAGACATTTTTCCCGGTGCACGAAATCATCCGGATACTCTGAACCAGGGTTGCGTATTTCTTCTTCCAAAATTCAAAATCCTCACACTGGCGGTCAATAATTTTAACTTCTGAAACCCCGCTATCGAGCCGGTCAAATGCAAGGATGGCCATATCTTTTGACAATCGCGGGTTATTGATATGTCCTTCTTTGCGCATTAAAGATACACTGGTTTTGTAATCGGTCTGGTACATGCTGGCGTTGATAGCAGCTGTCAGCCCGTTTTGCTGGCACCACTGTTTCGGCGTTATCGGAGAACCATTTGGGATGGCCGAAGTATTGAGCAGCCGCAGACGGTATTGTTTGGGATCAATTCGCAGTACTCTTATCAGCGAATCACCGACATCCGCTGGAAAAGGAGACCGAAAAATGCCTAATTCAATTCCCTTGCCAAGCGGCTGCCATCCAAGCTTTTTTGCGGGCTCATTGGCTTCGGCTATCAGCGCGAATGCACCCAGAAGAATTAGAATAAATATGCGGCGGGGTGATTTTTTTATGATCTTCATTGGCAGTATTCAGATCGGGCGTATAATGCCGCCTGACGATCCTCTAAAATGCACGCCAACATGGCAAGCGGTATAAATTATCAAAATTTTACACACAAGCGGCGTTAAAGGCAATTTAAAAGTTGAATACCTCGATCCTGCTCATGGAAGTTGCCGCGTGGGCTAAAATTGAGGCGGTCCCTTCCAACAGAATCGGGGATGGTCGGTTTGATAATAAATCCCGAAGCCATCCCCGATACCTGTCGCTGTAACGATGAAGTTATAAAGCCGGCTCTGATATACAGCGCACACATCGCAAATACCCATTCAGACTATGCCGAGCTTATGTCCGAGGTGCAAAAGCCACAGCGTGTTGCTTTGATCGGTATCTCTGAAAAACAATGCGGGCATTCTTTGGTGGTGGGCTCCTCAGGTGGCGCCTCTTCTTTTCTTTTGAGTGAATTCATGCCTTTGATCAGCAGAAAAACAGCAAACGCCACGATCAAAAAACTGATGACGGTATTGAAAAACATACCATAATTGATGGTCACTGCGCCTGCCTTTTGTGCCTCTGCCACCGTGGCAAACGGGCCGGCGACCGTGCCTTCTTTGATCACGGCAAACAAATTCGAAAAGTCCACATTGCCAAGTAACAGGCCGATAGGCGGCATGATCACGTCATCAACCAGCGATTTGACAATAGTGCCAAAGGCGGCCCCGATGATAATACCAACGGCCATGTCGACCACATTGCCCCGCATAGCAAATTCTTTGAATTCTTTAAACATTTCCCCCCTGCTTTCACTTTAACCCAATGGCCCGATTAGAAGCGCCTGTTGAGAATCCAGGTATTGAACTTTCAAATTCCAAACAACCACCGGTTAAAATTTTCTGCATCCGCCTGGTGTTGACAGTAAATATAATTTTATCTTGTTTGCCGTCAAGTAATATGATGATATCAGCTGCAGGCGCAGCCGCAACCACAATCTCCAGAATGCGATGTCAATTCTGCCAGAGCTTTGATTACCTCTTTGCTATCGGGTTGTTCAATCGTTGCTACTGTCGCCTTTAGATAAAACGACCTGTTTTCTTCCAACAGACCCAGAACCGGCAGCCGCAGATGTCCCAGAAAAGGATGGATCTCTTCTTTCTTGAGCTTCAGTAAAACCAGGTCGCCCTCGTTTTTGTTGATCAACTGGTATTCAAAGGGGCACATGCCGGCGGGGCCGATACCGAAAATAAACTCAAATTCAATGGCTTTTGGGGTTAGATCCATATGTTCGGCTGTTTTGCCGGCTTCTATCCTTAAGGTCACTTTTTTTAGATTTTCCACCTTATTCATTTTTCTGACCTCAAATTAAATGACGTGTTCAGTTCCATACCTCAAATGTGAAAAGGTTTGAATATCTTTTGCCACCGGTATCTTGCTTCGACTCGAATGCCTTCGACACGAGCTGCTTTCGGCCTGAGCTCAAGTCTAAGGCAGGCCGAATGGAGCTCGTCGCAGGCTGGCTCCCGGCTTCTTGCAGCTGGCTTCTATCAGACATGGAATGATTTTGAGCAATTCACATTTTTCATAGCCGGCCACGAGTAGCCAGCTGCCAGCAGCCAGTTTTCAGTAATGAAAGAATTCTTATCTCTTCCCGGATGTCTGGCGGTTCCATGCAGAAACCTATTCGAGGTGTCTGGGCGGTTTTCCAATTTTATCGCCGAGCGCTCTTTCCCGATTTTTAACGATATGAGCAGAAATTTCACTGACGGCATTGATGATCCACATGGCGGTTTGTGATCCCCTGGTAAAATTGGCTTCACCAAATGACTGGACCCGCTTTTGTTTTTGCAGACTGTTTACCTGAGCAAATTCTTCGCTGGAACCGGG
The DNA here is from genome assembly GCA_050123735.1 of Desulfobacterales bacterium. GTDB lineage: Bacteria > Desulfobacterota > Desulfobacteria > Desulfobacterales > JAHEIW01 > JAHEIW01. Next base: position 10,844 of record JASFGN010000004.1, read on the forward strand.
CTGATAGACTGCAAAAGTTCTTCCACCATAGCGGTTGATCAACGAAAAAACCGGCACATCGCTGGGTCCGTCGGCAACATAAATCATGTTTTGAAACGGGACGCGGCGATCTGCGTCGGGTATCATGGCGTTTACATCAATTTCGGGTAGCTTGTTGCTGCCTTTGTTGATTTCAAAAACAGCTCTGGTTTTGGTGGTATTATCGAGTGCATACGCTATTTGTGAAATGATTTTAGGAGCTTTTGATAGTTTATTTCGGCTCCTTTCCAGGTAGCCGGGAGGGGGTGTGTCTTCGACAAATTCACATCCCCAGACGCCGTCGACGTATGGCGCAATTTTACTGCCCAAAATCATCTGCCGCAAACCCGTTGAGACGATGTAGTGCTCTACTTGAATATCATGCAGTCGCCAATCTGTCTGCTTCGATACGAATTGTTTAATCTCTTTAAAAAATTGCGGTAGCCCGTTGTATAGCGCGAGTTCAGCGCCCAACTTTCTTAAGCGAGAGTTGTTCAGTCCTTTGAACACCCCTTCCCGGGTGTAGGTCAACATATGATTTAAATACAGGGTATCCGTTGAAACAAGATCGAGTCCGTTGTTTTTGTAATAATCCGGTAACTGTTCGACCTCTTTCCAAAATTTTTTGGCATCGACCTTATGGTGTTCAAATATGGGTGCCTGCATGTATCCGGGAATCAGGGTTTTATCAAAGTCCCAGATACAGGCAATAATATTCTGCAGAAAAAGTGGTTGGGTCATTTCTGATTTCCGTGCTGATGATGGGATGTTTCGTTATCTAATATAAAATAGATTTTGAGTCAACGACCACCCGCACAGCGGGTGGCTTGGATTTTGCCGCCATAGGCAGGAAAAGTCCGGGGCACGGAGCGCCCCTGGCCTTGCGGGTGAAACCGGGTGCCAAGCACCCGGTTTGGTATGCCCGATCAAAATATTATTTCATTCGCTGCGGGCCTCTGGCGACTGGCACTTGGCTTCTATGCCCCCCCTTTTGAAGTCTCCACACGGCTGAACTCATATCAGTGGTTCATAGATCACCACGTCTTCAATTCATCGTCAGCAACAAGCAGCCAGCGACCAGAAGCATATATCTTGAGGTGGCTAGTTTTCACTTTTTAGTATATACTATAAAAAAAAATAACTATCCCATTGTTAAATGAAAGGCGCAGACATGATCGAAAAAGTCGTCATTATGGGGGCAGCCGGTCGGGATTTTCATAATTTCAATATTTATTTTAAGGACAATGCGCGTTACGATGTTGTCGCTTTCACCGCCGCTCAAATCCCGGATATTGCCGGCCGATTGTATCCCCCTGAGCTTGCCGGGGATCTCTACCCCCAGGGGATACCCATTTATCCGGAAGACAACCTTGCCGAGTTGATCCGCAAAAACAAGGTGGATCTGGTAGCCTTTTCCTACAGCGATGTGCCCCATGTCGAAGTCATGCATAAGGCTTCTTTAGCGATGGCGGAAGGGGCCGATTTTATTCTGATCGGTGCCCCTTATACAATGCTTAAATCTCAAAAACCGATTGTGGCCGTATGCGCGGTAAGAACCGGATGCGGCAAATCACAGACCACTCGCAAGGTTTGTGAAATTATTAAAAAGATCGGGAAAAAGGTCGTAGTTGTGCGCCACCCGATGCCTTATGGTGATCTCAGGAATCAGGTTGTGCAGCGCTATTCGACCTATGACGATTTTAAAAAAAACCAATGCACCCTTGAAGAAAGAGAAGAATATGAACCTCTGGTCGAACAGGGCATCGTGGTGTATGCCGGTATCGACTACGGCAAAATTTTATCCGAGGCCGAGAAAGAAGCCGATGTGATCATCTGGGACGGTGGCAACAACGACACGCCTTTTTACAAGCCGGATCTGCATATTGTGCTTTTCGATCCACACCGGGCGGGTCACGAATTGCTGTATTTTCCAGGAGAAACCAACATGATTATGGCGGATATTGCCGTCATCAATAAGGTCGATTCAGCACCGGCACAAAAAGTCTGGCAGGTTAGAAAAAATATTGAAGAATACGCCCCCGGGGCCCAGATTGTTTTGGCGGAATCTTCGCTGGTCGTCAAGAATCCGGATATGATTCAGGGCAAACGTGTCCTGGTGATTGAAGATGGGCCGACGCTGACACACGGTGAAATGCCTTTCGGTGCTGGAATTGTCGCCGCCGAAACATTCAAAGCAGCAGAGATTATCGATCCGCGCCCGTATGCTGTCGGCTCTTTGAATGAAACCTTCACCCGTTATCCGCACATCGGAAATGTGATCCCGGCAATGGGGTACACACCTGACCAGATCAGCGATCTCGAAAACACCATCAATCAATCGGATTGCGACCTGGTTTTATTTGCCACTCCCATTCACCTTCCACTGGTGCTGAATATTCAAAAACCGACTCTACGGGTAAGGTACGAGTATCAAGACCACGGACAACCGACGCTTGAAGAGCTCATCACCGCGCGTTTGGAATGATTTGACTTAAGCTTTGTGCGGGCAAGCCGGGTTTCAGCGGTTGGAGAGAATGCGTGTGCTAAGATTTAATCCAACGACTGGTAAATCGAAATGAAAGAGACGCAAAAACCGATACTGCTGGTGGCCCTCGGAGGCAACGCTCTCATTCGTAAAGGGGAGAAGGGCACGGTGGCCCAGCAGTTTAAAAACCTGGTACTGCCCATTCGGCAAATCGCCCGGCTTTCCCAGGACTACAGGATTATTATCACCCACGGCAACGGCCCGCAGGTCGGCAACCTTTTATTGCAGCAGGAAAGCTGCTCTGATGTCCCCAGGCTGCCCCTCGAAATTCTGGTTGCCCAAACCCAGGGCCAAATCGGATACATGATTGAATCTACCTTGGACAGCCAGCTCATGGATTTGGGGGTTCACATCAAGCCGCTGGTTAGCCTGATTACTTACGTGGTGGTTTCCGAGGAGGATCCGGCCTTCTCGAATCCAACCAAACCCATCGGTCCGATCTATGCATCAAAAAAGAAGGCGCCATCCGGTTATCCTGTTGTCAAGACTGCCAAAGGTTTCCGGCGAGTGGTGGTGTCTCCGAAACCGGTAACAATCATAGAAAAACGCGAAATCAAAAAATTAATTGCAACAGATTTTATCGTCATTTGTTGCGGCGGTGGAGGCATTCCCGTGGTGCGGGAGGGCAGGGCTTTTCAGGGAGTTGATGCCGTAATCGACAAAGATCTGGCCAGTGCCAAACTGGCCGAAGAGGTGGGTGTTGACATCTTCGTGATCGCAACCGATGTGGTGGGGGTGGCGTTAAATTATGGTACCAAAGATGAAAAATTTTTGCGCCGGTTAAAAATCGGGTCAGCAGCGCAATTCATCGCCGAAGGCCATTTCTCTGACGGATCAATGCGTCCTAAGGTCGAGGCTGCGGTCCAATTTGTGCGTGACGGGGGTAAACGCGCTGTGATCACCTCGATCGAGGCAATTGAATCGGCCGTAAAAGGCCAGGCGGGGACCGAAATTACATTATGATGGCACAGAAGACCAAATTCAAAATCATGCGCGGCATCGCCATCGGCGCAACGACGATGATCGCCCTTCAAGTCGCGATTCACTTGATAACGGGTTCAAACTTCTGTCTAAATGCAGGGTGTAAAATTGTCGATCAGTTGACGACCATTTCGCCTTTATATCTGAACATTTTAGGCCTGATTTATTTCTTCGTGCTTTTTTGGCTCCTGTTCAATCTGAAGCCGACATATTGGTTTGATATTGATCTGATTGGATTGATGCTTGTATCAGGGCTTGTCTTTGACGCAGCACTGATGGCTTATCAAATCTTTGTTGCCCGGATCTTTTGCGGCTACTGCCTGATTATTTTTGCTTTGATGATTATTCTGACGCTGCTCTATGGTTTGCGTCAGATGGCAATGGGGATCGCGATTTTATCCGCGGTTGGCCTGTCCTTTTCTATGTTGACCTTTTTCCCGGTGGGCGCAAAGTCAAAAACCTATTCGCTTAAAACAGCCTCTTACGGGGTAAAATCCTGCTCGTCACCCACCAAAGAAATTTATCTGATATTTTCCTCTGATTGCCCGCATTGCCAAAAGGTTATCGAAACATTGTACAATTGCAACAGCTGCGATTTATATTTAAATCCAATTGATGCCGTAACGTCGTTGCATCTTTCAGGGCTTGAACTCAATCAACAGTTTTCTCCCGAAATTAACCGCCTGATTCTGGAAGTAATGGCAATCGACAGTGTACCGGTCCTCGTCGTAAAAGACGCTGAAAGCTACCGATTTATCAGAGGCGAAGAGACCATTATCAATTTCATCCGGCGGGCGTGCTTCACACATGAAGAAGTATTATATTTTGATGAGGCACCGGTCTCATCCGGCAATGCCATTACGGTATTCACTGATAATTCCGAAGAATGTTCACTGGCGATAGATTGCGATTCGAACAAACCATCACCGAACGATTAAATCTTCGCGAGACTCGACACAGCCACGATTAGCAGACCCGGCTGAATGCCGCCTTTACGGTTTTCAATTTTTATCTGCGATGATCCAGGCGGTGTAGCGGTTGGGGTGCTCAATTTTAGTGAATATGTGGTTTGCGCCCATCATTTGTTGAATTTCAGCAGGTTTTAAAAACCGGCTGCGCATTCCCATCACTTTTTCAGCCAGCGCCAACAGCTTGACGACCTTGTGATTTAGATCATATTCTTCTATTGCCAAACGCCCGCCGCTTTTTAAGACCCTTAACAGTTCATGGATTGACCGATGCTGGTCCTTAAAGTGATGCAGGGCGTCAACAATTAAGATACGCTCAAAGGTTTGATCAGCGAAAGGGAGCTGTTCGGCAAGCGACCTGACAGGCAGAACTGCTTTTTTGCTGGCATGCTGTAACATGTGATGGGACAGATCGTTGACGACCACCTGCCCGATCATATCGCTTAATATGGACGAGATTCTGGCAGTTCCGCCGCCGGCATCCAGCAAACGACCCGCACACGGTAAATTCAACATTTTCTGAAAACGGGCCCTGTCAGGCGTCCCGGCCAGGCGATCGTATAGCGGTGCGATGAAATCAAAATGATCCATATGTTGTAATTATGATATAAAATTGCAAAGCGCAATATAGGATTGATTTTTAAAGTGGGCTATATTAAAATTTTAACAGAGCCCGCAGCAGGCGCCTGTGGCGTTTGACGGGAAGCAATCGGAGGTGAATGCTTGCAAACGCCCGGCAAGGATTCATAAATGGAGTACGC
>JASFGN010000005.1:0-15619 GCA_050123735.1 Desulfobacterales bacterium
AATACTTTGCTGTCCATTATCCCCATGATGGCGCTGATTTTAATCGGGTTGTCACAATTTATCGAGCAGGAAAAATTACTGGAAATCATCATCAGAGAGCTTGAACTCATTGTTCCCAGTCATGCGGGAAAAATAGCAGCTGAAGTCGGGGCTTTATTTCAATATCGCCAGTTTGTCGGCATTATCGGTATCGGGGTTATGCTGTTTTTCAGCTCCATGGCCTTTAGCATGCTGGAATCGGCCATGTCGGTCATTTTTTATCATCGCATCAAAAAACACCGGCGTCATTTTCTGATCTCTGCCATCATTCCTTACGTCTACATGATTTTAATGGGTGTCGGGATCGTGATCGTAACGGTCATTGCCGGCGTGCTGGATGCCATCGAGGGCGAAACCCTGACCATTCTCGGCAAAAGCTTTGGTTTTGCGTGGGCTTCCAAGATAGGGCTTTACCTGGTGGGAATGGTCGGCCTTATATTGATGCTGTCTTCATTGTACCTCGTCTTGCCTTTCGGGCAGATCACCATAAGCCACGCCCTTTTAGGCGGGACCACAGCCGCGATTCTCTGGGAAATTACCCGTCATGTGCTTGTCTGGTATTTTGCCAAGCTCTCCCTGGTCAGCGTTATATACGGCTCTTTTGCAACGGCTGTGGTCATACTGCTGAGTATCGAAATCGCATCGATTATCTTGCTGTTGGGCGCCCAGGTGATCGCCGAGTTCGAGCGCGCCACCGAAGAGTTGGCGCTGGCCGACAGGGAAAAATCAGAAACCGAATAGTTCACCAATTTAAGAACCATGCCAAGGCCGGCAGGTGCGCCGGTCGAAATATGGAATGCTATTGTCGACTGCTGTTTTTTTCCCCGTCGTTTTTTTCAGTTGAAAGTTTTAATGAGCAGGCGTGGCTTGTCTGCTTGATTTAGCATAATATTGATTTATGATGGTGTAGGTTATCTTTTGGTAAATAGACGGAATTTGATTGAAGAAAGCTTTGATAATGCAAGACCCGGTTTCAGAGAAACAGTCGCCAAAAAAGAAGTTAGTCCAGCGGGTATGGTTCTGGATGTTGATCGGCCTGGTGCTGCTGGTGGTTTTGATTTTTAGCATGCTGCCGGTGGGAATGGACTACGGGATCAAAAGTTATCTCAAGGATCAGGGCGCGGATCAGGTCAGTTTGGAAAACGTGGACTTCAACCCGATTACCGGCCGCATGATCCTCGAAAATCTGAGCATCGTCGTCGGCTCGCAGACAGTCCTCAGTATTCCAGAAGCGATGCTTGACCTTGAATGGTGGCCTTTTATCAAAAAACGCTTTGTTCTGAAGCGTGTGACCATCAGCGATACGGAATTAACCGTCAAAGACTTTGGGGAGGGCCGCTGGCAAATCGGTGGGATAAATCTGCCGGATAAAAGCGAGGCCGCTGAGCCTTCTGCATGGAATTTCGGCCTCCGGCAAGTAACAGTCAAAAACAGCATTATTAAATTCATCCGTCCGCAGCTGACGTCAGATTTAAAAGTCGAGCAAGCAACGATTTCGAAGCTGAGCAGCTGGCTGCCCGAGCAAAGCGCCCGTCTTGAATTCAAAGGTCAGCTCAATGACGGCAATTTGCAGTTGCAGGTTGACGTTTCCCCGTTTGCAAATCAAATCGCAACCGCCGGCCATATCCAGCTGAAGGGCTTAAGCCTGATGCCGTTTGCCCGTCTTCTTGAACCGCATCTAAAATCGCTTGAAGGCCGGCTCGACGCCGACCTGAAATTTGATACCGGCCAAACGGCTGAAGAAAAACTAAAAATCGACGCTGATGGCAAGCTAAAGGGTTCAAATTTATCGACGATTATCAAAAATGCAAATCTAAAGATCCAGCAAGACTCCATCGACTGGCACGGCAAAATTGACTATACACAAACCGCTGCGGCCTCAGATCTGAATTTAAACGGGGCGCTTAGCGTTCAAAACGCGATTGTGACCGGACCTGACATTAATTTGTCGGAGAAATTACTGGACTGGAGAGGTGTCTTGACGTTCTCAACTTCAAAATCGGATGTTGCGCAGAACATCTCATCGGAGGGAGAACTATCGACCGGTCCTTTGGCGCTTGACCTGCCCCAGCAAAAACTTAACATGGAACATGCCGGTCTGGAATGGCAGGGAAAATTCGCTTACGCGCAGGACAAAGCCAAGAAAAGTATAAACGCAGACGGTCAGATCCATCTTGATGCTGCCAAACTGAAATCCCCGGAGCTAAATCTTGCCGAAGAGAAGCTCTCATGGAAAGGGGAATTTCAATTATTCGCACCGGCAGAATCCGCCGGCCAAAGGATAATGACAGACGGCACTTTAGACGGCGGCCATCTGCAGGTGGACCTGCCGGTCCGCGCACTCAAATATGACCACCAGGGGTTGTCCTGGACCGGGCGCCTGGATACCGGCGAAACAAATAATTTTTCCGGGGTCACGGCTGAGGGAGACATCACACTAACGGGTATCGGGATTCTGCATTCCGGAACCGACCGACGCCTGTTTGACGCGGAACGAATTGACCTGCAGGCCATCCGGGTTGAGAAACCCGATGAGATTCAAATAGCAGGTATCACACTGGCAGGGATGGCACTGCTTGCAGATTCAGAATCCGGTTCACCTTCCGCAAATCCCACTCCTCTCGGCCTGCAGGAAGTTAAATTTGATGATATCCGGTTTTCTCAGCAAAAGCATCTGGTGATCGACACGGTCCAGCTGAATGCGGTCAAAGCCTTTGTCCACCGCAACCCGGAAGGGAAATTGCCGGCCATTGAAATCTGGCATACCATCCAGACGGACATGCTTGCTGCCCGCCCGGCAGATCGGGCCACTTCTGATGCGTCGGCCAAAGAGAAGTCGGATGCCTTTAAATTTCGCATCGGGCGGGTGGACATCTCAGAGGGCAGTGAAATACAGATCAAGGATGAAAGCGTCAGTCCGGCCTTCACCATGGATTTAAGCATCCTGCAGGCGCGGGTCACCGAACTCGACAGCAGCCGGCCGGAGCAGCCCGTGTCCCTGAAGCTGCTGCTTTCCGACAAAGAAAACGCCCGCCTGTCGTTGGGCGGCACCATGATACCGTTTGCCGAGAAAATAAGCCTCGATTGGATCGGCAAAATTGAAGCCCTGGGGTTGCCATCCTTATCTCCATACGTCATTCAAAATACCGGATACCGTTTTTCCAGCGGTGAATTGGAAGCCAATGTTCCTGTAAAAATCGTTCGGAACGAGCTTGATGGCAAAATCGACCTGATCTTATATAATCCCAGGATAAAAAAAGCAAAAGACAAAGATCCTCAAAAAGAACGAAGCGGGAAAATACAGTTGAATATGACACTCGATTCGGCTTTGAGACTGCTGCGCGACAAGCAAAACGATGTCAAACTCAATATTCCCATCAGCGGCAATATTAATGATCCGCAGTTTAGCATTGCCGATGCGATCAACCAGGTATTGGCCAAAACGCTGCAAACCGCTACTGTGTCGGCGCTGAAGTATATGCTGGGCCCCTATGGCATTGGCATCTCAGTTGCCCAACTGGCATATGAACAGGCCATAAAGATCCGCCTCAATCCGATACGATTTGCGCCGGGCAGCGCTGAGCTCGATGAAGTGGCAAACGATTACCTGCAAAGGGTCGCAGCTGTTATGAAGAAATACCCGGCGGCACAGGTGAGTGTGTGCGGCGTGGCCACAGAAAGTGACCGCGAGGCTGCTTCTAAAAACACATCCACAAAAGCGAGCCGGCGGCCAAAAGCCCCATCAGGAGACAACGTTGATAACGATAAAATCCTCTCTCAGAAAGAACCTGCTTCACCAAAGATAACAGATGCCACCCTTGTGAAACTGGCCAAAAGCCGCTCTGAAGGTATCGAAGATCAACTGGTCAAAATACATGGAATTGCAGGGAACCGAATTATCGACTGCACGCCTGAAATTGATAGTAGCGCAGCAGCCGAGCCGCGGGCGAACCTTGAAATTTAGCAGAATGGCAATCATGGGATGGTGATTGCAATCCTGTTCCTCTTAATTAGCCTTAATTTTCTTTTCTTTTTTCGGCCTAAATTCCTTTACGATGAATCGGTAAGCAATGTAATATTTGTAGATATTGCTGACGTATTGTACCGTCTCGGCTCCGATTTGCCGGGCGGCAATGATTTCCACGTTGCGAAACCAGACGTTGGGATTGAATCCGGATTGTTTCGCCATCTGCCGAAGCTTAATGACCTTACCGGGACCCGCATTATAGCTGGCAAGAGTAAAAAGCATCTTATCGAGCGCATCCATGGGTTCGTCTTTAAAATAGCGACTGTAGAGAAATCGAAGATATTTGACTCCGGCGTGGATGTTGTTCTCCATGACATGGATGTTGCGGATATTGACATTGGGGTCGGCAGCGGTGCTGGGCAGCAGCTGCATGACGCCGACGGCACCGGACGGGCTGCGCTTGCTCTGGTCGATGCCGGACTCCTGATAGGCCTGGGCGGCGATCATCAGCCAGTCAAAATTGTATTTTTGGGAGTATCGTTTGAAATACTCAACTGCATCTTTGAAGATTTGGGCCCAGAATTCTGCCTTGTGGCTGTCGATCACAATCATCGGGATAAGGCCGACATTCATCATTTCCAGAAGATCTTCATCCTCCAGATATTCATCGGACGTTACAATCTTGACAGGCGATTTGCCTGACTTTTTAAGCCCGGTGTTGAGCTGCACAAGACTTTCATAGTAACTGCTGGATTTCCTGACATGAATTTCTTTTCCCGATAGATCTTCGATGGAATTGATCGGTGGCGCCGCGGGCCCGGTGATAATGATTTCATCAACACCGGTCAGATGCGGAGCAGAAAAATCAGCTTTTTTTGGCGCACCGGTGTTATCGTCAGGTTCCCGGCTGCAATGTCGCCGAGTCCTTCCAACAGGGCCGGCAACAGCCGATCGCGTCGCGTGGGGATAACCATCAGTTTGATCCTAAGAGCTTTGCGCTTCAGCTCTGTATTCACAAAAGCTTCAAATCAAAGCAATTAATCCCCTGGCTTTTTTATGGAAATTTTAATGTATGGCATTTAACCTATACACACTCAAATTTTTGTCAAGAATTATAAGGTCCCAAATTCAAGCAGTTATATTTTATACTTGCTATTTCCGGTGCAAATTATATCTTATCGCTCAAATAAATTAAAAATTGAAAATTTTATCGAAAGAAGTATGGATTCAATTGCAATTATCATTGCTTTTGCCCTGGGTTTTGCTGCCCGCCAGGTCGGCCTGCCCCCGCTGGTAGGCTATCTGGTGGCCGGTTTTGCCATTAAGGCCGCCGGGGTCGAAGGCGGCGCCCTGATCGTCGAACTGGCCGATGTTGGCATCCTGCTGCTGCTATTCAGCATCGGATTGAAACTGAAGCTGCGCAGCCTCATACGCCCGGAGGTCTGGGCCGGGGCTTCGATCCATATGCTGATTACCATCATCGTCTTCGGTGCGGGAATTTTTATGCTGGCAGCAGCCGGTTTATCCAAGTTCGCTGCCCTTGATGTTAAGCTTTCCCTTTTAATTGCATTCGCGCTGAGTTTTTCCAGCACCGTTTTTGCCGTCAAGATCCTTGAAGAAAAAGGCGAAATGGCCTCCTTGCATGGACGGGTGGCCATCGGGATCCTGATTATGCAGGACATCATCGCAGTTATCTTTTTAACCGTATCAACGGGCAAATTGCCCTCGCCGTGGGCGCTTCTGGTGCCGTTTGTTCTGTATGCCGCACGACCGCTGCTGTTTAAAATTTTGGATCGCTGCGGTCACGGTGAACTGGTCATCCTGTTCGGCCTTTTACTGGCCCTGGTGGCAGGTGCAAAAGGATTTGAGCTGGTAGGTCTCAAACCCGATCTGGGTGCTCTGGTTATCGGAATGCTGGTGGCGGGTCATCCCAAGGCTTCGGAGATGACCAAAGCTCTTTTCAGTTTTAAAGAATTATTTCTGGTGGGGTTTTTTCTGAGTATTGGGCTAAAGGGCTTGCCTGACGCTGAAACACTGGGCATCGCAATTCTATTCGTACTGATAACGCCTTTTAAGGTCGCTCTTTTCTTCTTGCTGCTGACCCGATTTAAGTTAAGATCCCGCAGAGCCCTGCTGGGATCGTTCAGCCTGGCCAACTACAGCGAATTCGGTTTGATTGTCGCTTATGTCGGCGAGACCAACGGCTGGATCAACAGCGAATGGCTGGTGATCATCGCCATCGCGCTTTCAGCAACCTTCGTGCTGGCATTACCGCTCAATGCCGCTGCCCATGATATATATAACCGTCTGGCCGGGCGTTTAAAACGCTATGAAACCAGACGCCGCCACCCGGACGATCAACCGATCGATCCGGGTGATTCTGAAATCGCCGTCTTCGGCATGGGCCGTGTGGGTACCGGTGCATATGATTTTTTACGGGAACACTACGGTAAGGTGATTCTCGGTTGTGATTCGGATCCCGTTACCGTCAAACGCCACCAGGAAGCCGGCCGTAATGTCATCCTGGGCGACCCCACCGATCTCGATTTCTGGGAGCGATCTGCTGCCGGCAGCAAGGGAGAGGAGGTCAAAATCCGCCTCGCTTTGCTGGCTATGCCGACATACGCCGCCAACGTAGAAGCTGTCAAACTCATCGCTCAAACAGGGTTCAAAGGGCTTATTGCCGCCAGCGCCCGCTTTGATGATGAGGTCGATGCATTAAAAGATGCCGGTGTGCATGCCGCTTACAATTTTTTTGATGAAGCCGGCGCAGGGTTGGCAGAAGCCGCTTACGAAAAACTGGAGGACCCAATAAAAGCAAACAGTTAGGAGAAAAAATGAAAAATATGAAAATGATGTTCCATTATTGCGCCATCCTGGCTGCTGTGGTTCTGCTGACAGGAGCGGTTTCAACCGCCCGTGCAGAATCTCCTATCCCTTTATCCGCCGGACAAACTGTTTACGTGCCCATTTATTCCCATATTTACAGCGGCCTGAAAGGACGTCCGTTCGAATTGGCCGCCACACTCAGTATTCGCAACACCGATCCCAAACATCCCATCAGACTGATGTCGGTCAAATATTTTGATTCTGATGGCAAGCTGGTCAAAGAATATCTGGATCAGCCGGCTGAATTAAAGGCCATGGCAACGACCCGCTATATTCTTCTCGAGGGCGATACCACCGGTGGCTCGGGTGCCAATTTTCTGGTAAAATGGCAATCACCGTCAAAAGTCAATCCGCCCCTGATTGAAGCCGTCATGATCGGCACCCGCTCCGGTCAGGGAATTTCCTTTGTTTCCCGCGGTCAGGTGATCAGCGATTGAGTGTGATTATTCGTTTTGGGCATACCCGTAATTGCGAATCCTTTTAGTACACTATGGGTCATAATGTGCAAGCTGCCGGCAACTCCCTATCCCAATTTGGGGTTGCGAACAGGCGCAATCCGTGGTTTATATTTCATTTCATTGGATAGTATCAACAGGCTGAGTCAACGACCACCCGCACAGCGGGTGGCTTGGATTTTGCGCCAGAGGCAGTAAAAGACAGGGGCACGCAGTGCCCCGATCGTTGCGGGTGAAACCGGGGGCAAAGCACCCGGTTTGGAAAACCCAATCAAAGCCAAAGGATTCCATTAATAGATCACCGAGGTTATCGTTATGCTACCAAACTTATTTCATAAAATAGCTGCAGCCGGATGGGGTGCGACCCTGGTTAAACGAACGGCTTTCGGCGTGCTCGCGGTCATGTGGCTGAGCGGCTGCGCCATGGTGGGGCCGGATTTCGTAAAACCCGAAGCACCGGTCCAGTCCGGGTGGATCGAAGCCCGCGACCCGGGTATAAAGACCGAGCCCGCCGATTATCGGGATTGGTGGGCGGTATTCAACGACCCTGTGTTAAATCGCTTGGTCGAAAGCGCCTACCAGCAAAATCTGACGCTGCAGATCGCCGGACTGCGCATATTTCAGACCCGCGCCCAGCTGGGCGTGCTGATCGGCAATGTCTATCCCCAGACGCAACAGGGCAGAGGCGGTGCCCGATACAATCGCCTGAGCGAAAATTCTCCCAACAGTTTAAATATTGATGATTCATTCTGGCAGTACGATGCCGGTTTCGATGTCACCTGGGAGTTGGACATATGGGGAAAATTCCGGCGGTCGGTGGAGTCCGGGGTGGCCGCCCTGGAATCATCCATTGCCGACTACGATGATGTTCTGGTGTCGCTGACTGCCGAGGTGGCTCGAGTGTATGTTTTGTTGCGCACGTTTGAAGAACGCCTGCAGATTGCCAGACAAAATGTGGAGATTCAGCAGCGCTCCTTGGACATTGCCGAGATCCGCTTCGAGGCCGGAGCGGTCACTGAGCTGGATGTGGCCCAGGCCAAATCGTTGTTAAAAAATACCGAAGCCTTCATTCCGCGTTTTCAGAGTGAGATCCGCCAGGCCAAAAATGCGCTGGCCGTCCTGCTGGGCAAATTGCCGGGTGAAATCGATCACATGCTCGGCAGGCAGCAGCTCATTCCGAAAGCACCTGCGCAGGTGGTGGTGGACATCCCGGCGGAGTTATTGCGCCGGCGTCCGGATATTCAACTGGCTGAATATCAAATCGCCACCCAGACCCCGTTGCTTGGCGTATCCAAGGCCGATCTGTATCCGGCCTTTGAATTGTTCGGCTCCTTTGGACTGCTCACCAGCACATCTAAAAATACCAAAGCCGGCGGCATAAGCGGCAGCAGTTTCAGCGACCTGTTTGATGCCGATAGCTTTGAATTCTTCGGCGGGCCGTCCATCCGCTGGAACCTTTTCAACTATGGCCGCATCACCAACCAGGTGCGGATTGAAGATGCCCTTTTACAGCAGTTGATCGTTACCTATGAGGACACGGTGATCAAAGCCCAGCAGGAAGTCGAAGATTCGATGGTGGGGTTTTTGCGGAGACGGGAAGAAACCGGTTTTTTAATGGACAGCGTGAAGGCTTCCCAGCGAGCAGTGAACCTTTCCATGCTGCAGTACAAAGAAGGTATGGTCGATTACCAGCGCGTGCTGGATTCGCAGCGGTTTTTAGCGGACCGGCAGGATGTGTGGACGGCTACCCGGGGAGAGGCCATTATCAATTTGATCGCCATGTATAAAGCGCTGGGCGGCGGCTGGCAGATCCGTGAAGGCCAGAAGTTCGTGGCCGAAAAGAATATCGAAGCCATGCGACAGCGAACCAACTGGGGAGACCTCCTGGAACCCGAAGCTGTGGTCACCCCGGCAGAAGCAAAAGAACGCCGGCAGTGGCGCTGGCCGGATTGGTAATATCGTAAAAAAAGTATTGCGCTGATTGACAGATCGGTTTCACCAATTTAGCGGCGACACAGAGGTGCTTTACCCCTGAGACGGTGGTGTGTCTCTGCATTGTGAGGATTCCGGGGGACATTTATAGAGCTGGATTTATACGCTATAAGCATAGAACGCGTTTATTTTCCCCCCTTGTGTGTTGTTTCAACTTACAATTTCTTGCAAGAAGCTAATTGCTTTACATATCTCAACCCGAAAGGAGCGATCCCATGAAACAGATGCTCATTTTAGCTGTCCTGCTGTTTTTTTCAATCTTCTTTGCCGGCCCGGTTTTGGCACAGGATCCGATTGTCTATCCTGCCAAGGGCCAAAGCGAGGATCAAATAGAAAAGGATAAATACCAATGTTATTCGTGGGCCAAGCAACAAACCGGATTCGACCCCATGAAAATACCCACGACGACATCGGCACCGCCGGCCAAAGAGGAGGATGTCTGGGGTGCCGGCAAATCCGGGGTGGCCGGGGGTGCGACCGGGGCGATTGTCGGTGGCATCGCAAAAGGTAAAAAAGGGGCGGTCAGAGGCGGACTTATCGGCGCCGGGACCGGCGCCTTGATCGGCGGCGTGCGAAGTTCCAATCAGCGCAATCGCGAAGAGCAAAAGCGCAAAAAATGGGAGCAGAGGGAAGCAAATAATTACGTGCGCGCACGCAACGAATACAACCGAGCCTTCGGAGCATGTATGGAAGGACGAGGATATTCGGTCAAGTGATTTTGGATTTTGGGTTTTGGATTAAAAATGGTGATTTGCGGATTAATTAAAATTTGAATTCTAAATTTTGATCGTAAATTCTAAAACACGGAGAGTTGGCTCGAAAAAGGAGTAATTATGAAGAATGCAAAATTACATGGATTAATGGTGGTCGTCATCTGCATTTTTCCGTTGACAGCTGTTGCAGGTAATTATGACGGTTCCAGGGAATTGATCTGTTCGGTAATGGACATTGTTGAATGTGGCCCCGGCGCTAAATGCCAGGAAGTTAACGCTGAAGAGGCCGGTATGCCTTACTTCTTTAAGATCAATTTCAAAGATAAAAAAATCAGCGCCACCCATGCAGATGGAAGCAACAGGGTCACCGACATCGAGCGCTTTGAGAAAGTTGATAACAAGGTCATCATCCAAGGCGCTGAAGACGGGATCGAAGGTGTCCGGGATGGCGTCGGATGGAGTGCGGCCATTGCTGAAGATACGGGCAAAATGGTCCTGACCGCATCCGGTGATGACGTGGGATTCGTCGTATTCGGTGCTTGCACGATCCCGTAAATCGTGGTTGGGCCGAAATCATCCGGACCTTCAAAACAGTTTGTAGTTTTTTTTGTTCTGCCTGTTGAAACCCTGTCACATGTCTGCTAAGTACAGTATAAGACCCTTTAAAGACTAAAAATTTTTAAATACAGCGTATGGGAAAAACTGATGACGCAGGAATTTGATCCTAAAAAGAGCTACCTGGCAATTAAGGCCCATGAAAAAATGATCGCCTACGTGGGCTTTAAAGTTGAAAGCGCACAGGGTAATCCCGATCAGGAGGGTGTTATCAAAATATCTTCCTTTAAGCGTCCGTATGGTGGTGGATATTATACCCTGACATTTATCGTGGATACAAACGATGATAAAAATTTAAAAGAGACTTTGAAAAAACGCTTCGACAGCCTCAATGAGGCCTCTTTCAAGCCCTATTTGGAAAAGGAAATGCAAAAAGTCGTTAAAGTCTCCCTGGATACCCTGGAAAAAATTCCGGAATGGTATGTCGAAGAAGTCAGTGTGCACTTGAGTAAAATGGACGAGCGCGCCAACGTTTTAATTGAAGAAAAATTGATCCCGGCGCTGGCCGCCAGCCTTTCATTTTTGTTTGATCCCGTTCAGTGGTGGCCGGAAGATAAACCTGTCAAAGGACCTGAAGAAGTATCATTTATGGAACAGCTCTCGTTGAAGGCGTTGTTTAAGCGGTGGTTTAGAGGACAATAGATTCTGAGCACAAGGCATTTTATACATGTAGAGCATATTTCTTTTAAATCGCCATATCATAAAGGAGTGGTGGAGTTGCTGAATTTTGGAATTTAGATCTTGGATTCTAAACTTAGATGCCAGCTTCATGATATACGACATGCTTTTTTATAATCCCCGATCCAAAATCCAAATTCTAAAATTAAAAAAGGAGGATTCATGTCGCTCAAAGTCAATTCAGGCGAGACCCGGCCCGGCGTTTTCACCGTATCTCCGATTGGATCGCTTGATGGGAATACGTACCAGATTTTAGAGTCGACCGTCGATGCGGCCCTAAAAGAAATGCCGGATGTGATCATCTTCGATCTTGAATTTTTGGATTACATCAACAGTATGGGTGTGCGGGTTTTGTTAAAAACCAAGAAGGAGCTTGAAAAGCATAACGGCAAGATCATGTTTGCCCATTTGCAGCCGCAAATCAGAAAGGTTTTTGATATTTTAAACGCCCTGCCGACTCTGAAAGTTTTTGCCAGCGTTGAGGAGCTGGATCAGTATCTGGACACGATGCAAAAAGCAGCCCGCTAAACGGGTTTATAAGCATTTATCTCTTAACCGTGAGCTTTGTTGGTCGTCATCAAAACATTCTCACGTACTATGAGCACGCTGCGATATTTTTCTTCCTCCCGCCTCGCTCACGGCCAAGATCCAAACGCTTATAAACCCGCTCAATCATTATTATTAAAGATTTACTGTTGTAATAGCCAGCAAAATAGAAATTACAATTAAATCGATTTTCTTTAATTGTAGTGACCCCAAAAATGACATTACATCTTCGCAGCACAGGAACATATGGCGAGATTGCTTAACTCAACTACATGAGGGGTCGGGGAGTTTTTCAGATTGAGCTGCTCCATGAATAATCGCCTGCGAAATCCGCGCAAACGATCATTCATTCCGCTAGATCCAAGGATTTGAATGAAAAACTCCCCGACCCTTCAATTACATAGATTATGCAACTTGCAAAAGAAAACATAGCAGAAGCGTGTGAGCTGAGTTTTGAAAAGACGGCGGAGGATACGCTGCTGGTGAGGCTGAAGGGCAGCTGGACCATCGATCAACAACTGCCGTCTGTAAAAGAGATCGGCCGGCAGGTTGAATCGGATGCTGCGATCAAGCAAATTGCATTTGATACTGCGGCGCTCTCAGACTGGGACAGTGGTTTACTGTCGTTTCTCACCAAAATCATCACCGATAGTTCAGCTAAAAACATCACCGTCAACCAGGAGGGGCTGTCCGAGGGTATCCAAAAATTGCTCAAGCTGGCCTTTGCGGTTCCGGAAAGAAAGGGCGCGCGTAAAGAGGCCGTACGCGAGCCTCTGTTAGATCGAATTGGCGCATCGACCATCGAAGTCGGCCAGGCATCCGTCGATACGCTCGACTTTATCGGTGAAGCTTTTCTGGCGCTATTAAAGTTTTTTGTGGGCAAAGCCCGTTTCCAGCGCTCTGAACTCATGCTGACGATCCAGCAATGCGGCGTGCAGGCGCTGCCCATCGTTTCATTGATCAGCGTTCTGGTGGGCTTGATATTTGCGTTTATCGGTGCGGTTCAGCTGATGATGTTCGGCGCCCAGATTTTCGTGGCCGATCTGGTGGCCATTGCCATGACACGCGTTATGGGAGCCGTCATGGTGGGCGTTATCATGGCGGGTCGCACCGGAGCGGCCTTTGCCGCTCAGATCGGCACCATGCAGGTCAATGAAGAAATCGATGCCCTCCAGACCCTGGGCATCTCTCCGATGGAATTTCTGGTGTTGCCGCGCATGCTGGCTTTGATTCTGATGATGCCGCTTTTGGTAGTTTATGCGGATTTGATGGGTATCCTGGGCGGATTCATCGTCGGGGTCGGCATGCTGGATATCACTGTCAAACAGTATATCAATCAAACCATTAACGCGATGAATCTGTACCATTTTTTTATCGGCATTATTCATGCGCTGGTTTTCGGGGTACTGGTCGCCCTGGCCGGCTGCCTGCGGGGAATTCAATGCGGCCGCAGCGCCTCGGCTGTCGGGCAGGCAACCACCTCGGCTGTGGTCACCAGCATCGTGGCCATTGTCGTGGCCACCGCTGTGATAACCGTGGTGTGTAATCTGCTGGGTGTCTAGTGTTTGGCGTTTGGTGTTTGGTGTTTTGTGTTTGGTCAAAAGTTCAGAGTCGGAAGCCAGCCGCAAGTCGCCAGCGGCCAAAGTGTTAAACTTTTAATAGCTGAATACTTGAACCTCAACCTTTTGAACTTATGACTGAGAAAGAAGAAAAAAAAGAACCCCACATCATCGTCGAAGACCTGACCATGGCCTATGGCAGCTTTGTGGTGCAGCAGGATCTGACGTTTACCGTTAATCGTGGTGATGTATTTATCATCATGGGCGGCAGTGGCTGCGGCAAGAGCACCCTGATGCGCCATATGGTGGGGTTGAAATCACCCGCCAAGGGCAAGGTTTTCTATGGACATACCAGCTTCTGGGATACGGAACCCGAACAGCGCGATCAAATTATGCAAAACATTGGCATCCTGTATCAAAGCGGCGCTCTGTGGAGCTCGATGACTCTGGCTGAGAACATCACCCTGCCACTGGGCGAATATACCGATTTGAGCCCCAGGCAGATGCGTGAAATCGCATCCCTTAAACTGGCCCTGGTGGGCCTGGCCGGTTTTGAGGATTATTATCCGTCGGAAATCAGTGGCGGGATGCGCAAGCGCGCCGGCCTGGCGCGGGCCATGGCGCTGGATCCGGAGGTTCTTTTCTTTGACGAGCCATCCGCCGGCCTGGATCCGATCAGCGCCAGTTTGCTGGATGATTTGATTCTCGAGTTGCGGGACAGTCTGGGCGCCACCATCATCGTGGTCACCCATGAGCTGGCCAGCATCTTTGCCATCGGCAACAACTCCGTATATCTGGATCCGGACAAAAAAACCATGACCGCGGCCGGCGATCCTAAAAAACTGCTGGCGGAAACCAAGGACTCCGAGCTGCGCCGGTTTTTGACAAGGGGGAAAGAATCATAAAAGCTGTAGAGGTATATTGACATGAGCAAACCGGCAAACAAAACATTGATTGGGGCATTTGTCGTGGGGGCAGTGGTGTTAACCGTGGCGGCCATCGTGCTTTTCGGCTCCGGCAGGTTTTTTAAGGACACCAATAAATGGGTCGCGTTTTTCCCCGGCTCGGTCAGGGGGCTGAATGTGGGCTCGCCGGTCGTATTCAGGGGTGTGCAGGTCGGACAGGTTACCGAAATCATTGTTAATTTTGACGCCGATGAACTTTCGGTGAGTATTCCGGTCATATTTGAGACCGATCCGGAGCGGTTCAGAGACGTCGGTGACCGGGTTTTCACCGACGATAAAGAGGTGCATAGGGCTTTGGTTGAACAGGGGCTCAGGGCTCAGCTGCAGCTGACAAGTCTGGTCACCGGCCAGCTGGCGATCAACATGGATTTTTACCCGGATACAGCGGCCAAATTGTTTGGCGTTGAAAATGCCCGGCTCAGTGATGATGTCCGTGACTGGCAGGAAATTCCCACGATCTCAACAACCCTGCAGGACCTGGAACAGGCCCTGGCTCAAATTGATTTTAAGGATATGGCAGAGGATTTCAAACGGGCTATGGACGGCATCGCCAAGCTGGTAAGCTCTCCCGAGTTGCAAGCCAGCGTCAGCGAATTAAAGGAAACGCTCATCGCGGTGAAAACATTGGCACGTGATATGGACAGTAAAATCGAGCCTCTGGCCACCAGTCTGGATCAGACGCTGGTCGACGTCCGGGCCGGTATCGGCGACGCCCGCAAACTCATTGCGAGCGTCGATGAAAGAGCAACCCCGTTGATGTCGAAAATTCAAAATGCAGTGGAATCGGCCCAAGGTGCCCTGGATCAGGCGAATCAGACGCTTACAAGCCTGGAGCAAATTGCTGAAGAGGGCACCCAGCTTCGCTATGAAGTCTCTGCGACACTCAGGGAAATTTCGGCTGCTTCCCGCTCCGTGCGTGTTTTGTCCGATTTCATTGAACAGCACCCGGATGCGGTCCTACGCGGTCGGGCTACCGGGACAGGAGGAAACTGATGCATATAAACAACTATAGACTTGCAACCGTAGCTTTGTCGGCCCTTGCTCTGGTTTTATACGGCTGCCTGGGAGGACCCAGTAAGACGCCTGCCACCCGGTTTTACGTCCTCAACCCCATGTACAGTGCGGAAAACGGTAATCGACCGCAGCCGGTGATGAGCCTGGACGAAGATGTCACCGTCGGTATCGGTCCGGTAAGCCTGTC
>JASFGN010000006.1:0-15377 GCA_050123735.1 Desulfobacterales bacterium
AGTGCCGAGAGCCGATGCTCACGGATGATCATGATGACATAAATCGCCAGCAGGGCTAAAAATCCGGGGATTTCCCGCACCGACTGAATAACGCCGATATGATTTCCATCCAGCCCGGCAATCTCAACTGCGAAATTGTTGAACAGCGTTTGCCAGGTCTGCAGTCCGATGGTGGAGCAGATGGTTAGCACGGATAGATACCAGAACATCGGGTTATTTTTTATTTCTTTTGCGGATTTCATTCGTATACGCAGACAGGGTCCCTGTTGAACATAATTGGCCTGATAATTGCTCTACATATCTATCTTTAAAGTTTCAAAGAAACCATTTCGGAACGGTAATTTTTGACATACGCAGTGCTTTGGCGTGTTTACATGAATCTGGTTACAAAATGCGGGCTGCCTTCAGCGTCGTGCTGGCGCTTTTTGATTGTCTGCGCGGCGGCCAGTTCATTGTCATAAACCCAATTTTTATGAATAATTTTATATGATTATGCTGTTTTTTGACGGTAAAAAACAGCCGGGTTCAAAATTTTGAACCTCTCCCCATAATAAAAAAATGTTATAAAAACAATAGGTTTTTTAATTCATAGGTGTTTTTGGTTAAAAATTATGAACCAACCTCCCAAATTTTAAGGTCTCCTATTGTTTATGAAAAACTCTGAGCAGAAATTTTTAAGCTTATAACCATTTGAATTTTATGTATAAATAAATAAAAATAGATAATTTCGCCCGGCCAAATTGTTTTTGGCAAGGGTTTTGCATTTTGTACAAGTGCAGCCTAATAATTTCTTCATCTGTTCTCCTCCTTAACGGCTAATCAGAAAAAACTGGTTAGCCGTTATTTTTTTGTTTGAATTTTGATGACCTTTCCCATAACAATATCCCCTTGCTAAAATAAACAAATGTAAACGCTTCGGAGCGACCAGTTGAAGATCATCGACGTTCATGCCCATATTTTCCCCAAAGAAATTCGCACCCGCCGCGAAGATTATTTAAAGGAAGAGCCCGCATTTAAAAAGCTGTATCAATCGCCCAAGTCCCGGCTGATCGGTGCAAAGGACATGCTGGCCGCAATGGATGACAACCAGGTGGAAAAAACCGTTATTTTTGGATTTCCCTGGAAAAATGAAAATCTTTTTAAAAAACACAATGATTATATCAGCAAGGTGGTTAACCGTTACCCGGACCGTTTTATCGGGCTGGGGTGTTTTGACCCCTTTAGCAAAGGCGCCGCTGCGGAAACACATCGCTGCCTCAAGCAGGGTGACTTATCCGGTATCGGCGAGCTGGCCTTTTATCAAAGCGGGATTGATCATTCGGCACGGGACCGACTGCAGCCGGTCATGGAGATTTGCAGAGATCTGGATCTGCCGGTCCTGATTCACACCAATGAGCCCATCGGGCATAGCTACCCCGGTAAAACCCCCAATACCCTGGCACAAATCTATCAACTGATTGATACATTTGCGCAAAACAAAATTGTTCTGGCCCACTGGGGCGGCGGGCTGTTTTTTTACAGCCTTCTTAAAAAGGAAGTCAAACAGCGCTTAAAACATATCTATTTTGACACGGCGGCCTCGCCTTATTTATACGATCCGAAGGTGTACCGCCTGGCAATTGATTTGATCGGGGTGGAAAAAATTCTGTTTGGCAGTGATTTTCCGCTTTTGCCGCCCGCACGGTATGTTGACGAGATGAAGGCCGCCGGTTTGTCGGATGCGGAGATGGAGCACATATGTGGTCTCAACGCTGCTAAGGTTTTTAATTTGGCTACTTAAACTGTTTTTCATTTTTTAATAGCCACAGACCCACCCAGACACACACAGACTTTTTTATTTGCCGCAGTCCCGCGCCGACGGACGCAGACATTTTTGCCGCGCGACCTGCGCGGCAAAAAACACGTCAATCGCTGCGCGATTAGTCGTACCCATATTGAGTGATTCAAAATATAAGACGCGATATTTTTGTTTTACAAGCTCTATGTAGCTGTATAAGTTTGTTTTTATCCCGCGCCAGCGGGATGACGTACCTTTTGATCGCGCGGGTCGCGCGATTAAAAAGTCTACGCAAGTCTGCGTATGTCTCGCGGTTAAAAAAGTTCGTGTGGGTCTGTGGCTAATGATTAAAGTCAAAATATTTTTCTTTTTCGAGGCGATCGATGAAGAAGTACAAGGTTGCGGTGGTGAAATATGAAGAACCGCTCGAATCGGTTCGCAAAGCTGTTGAGTTATGCGCCGGTCTGGACCATATGCCGGCCAGAGCCCGGGTATTTATAAAACCCAACATCGTATTCTGGACCCGGGCCGTTGCCTTTCCCAAGTGGGGAGTGATCACCACTTCCCGGGTCGTGGAAGATATCATTATCTTGCTCAAGGAGCGGGGCGTTGACGATATCACCATCGGGGAGGGCACGGTAACGATGCGCCCCAAAGATACAGCCACCGCGGCCCATGCCTTTGAAACCCTCGGATACGGCGTGCTGAAACAAAAGTACGGCATCAAATATATGAATATTTTTGAAAGGCCCTTTGAAAAAACGGATCTGGGTGATGGGGTTGAGCTGAACTTCAACAGCGATATTCTAAACAGCGATTTTGTCGTCGATTTGCCGGTGATGAAAGCCCACAATCAGACCGTGGTCAGTCTGGGCATCAAAAACCTGAAGGGCACCATCGACATCCCCTCCCGCAAAAGGTGCCATACGATGGCACCGGGCAAAGACCTGCATTTCTGGGTGGCCAAGCTGGCTGATAAAATGCCGCCCATGCTGACGTTGCAGGATGGCATTTATACCTGCGAGCGCGGGCCCGGCCCGGACGGCCGCATGCACCGCAGCAACCTGCTGGTAGCATCTTCCGATGTGCTGGCAGCCGATCTGGTCGGAGCCAAACTGCTCGGTTATGAACCGCGGCAGGTCCCGCATCTGATGCATGCCGCCCACAACCGAAGCCGGCCGGTTGACCTTTCCGATATCGACATCCGGGGGCAGGGCATCGATAGCCTTGCCCGGTTTCACGAATGCGATTATCAATACACGGATTCCAAAGATGCCACCCTGCCGGTGCCGCTGGCCAAAAAGGGACTTAAGGGCGTTTATTACCGCAAATACGATCTTTCGATGTGCACTTACTGTTCCGGAGTAAACGGTGTCATGCTGGCGGCCATCGGCGCTGCCTGGAAAGGTAAAGCCTGGGAGGATGTCGAGATTTTAACCGGTAAATCCATGCAGCCCAGCCCCGGCATGAAAAAGACCATTTTGCTCGGAAAATGCATATACCAGGCCCATAAGGACAACCCGGATATCCGGGAGATGATTGCGGTCAAAGGGTGTCCGCCATCACCCCGTGCCATGTTGAAGGCGCTTCAAAAAGCCGGCATCGATGCAGATCCGGCACTGTTTGAAAGTATTGAGCAACTGCCGGGCTTTTTTTACAGCCGTTACAAGGGCCGGCCCGAGTTCGATGAGTCTTTCTTCCAGGTAAAGGAATAATTTAACCGCAGACGCACGCAGACAGACACGGACCTTTTGGCCGAGCGACCCGCCTTCGCTAAAAGCTTCGGCGCGGCATGCCCTGCCAGGCCAAATACCTCAATTTAAGGAAAAATTTTGTCTGCGCCGTCTGCGTGTGTCTGCGGTTAGAAGAATCAGAAACGAATATTGCGCAGGGATTGCAGGATGGGTTCCATGCGGGTGCGATGCTCCGGGGGGATCATCAGGATCTTCAAAGGCTGATTTTGAATCAACCCTGCCGACAAGCAATCCAATTTACCCTTCTGATAAGCCCGCCGGTTTTCCTGCCCGGCCATAACCATAAGAACATCCAGCATATTCCCGCTGCAGCCGTCGGCATCCAGGTGCTCGATGGTCTGCAGCAGAACGGTGTTGACTGAAAGCACATAATCATCGATGTCCGCATAGCCATGCTTGCCGCAATCATGGCGCGACACCAGACAGCGGCAGCCAAATGGACGGACACGATACAGGGGGCACCGGTTACGGCTCAAAAGCGGGCACGGTTGCCGTTCGGGCTGTGTTTCTTCCGGGGGCGCAATGCCCTGGGCACACATATGGGCAAGCTGATTGGTGGTGATTTGGGGTCGAAAATGCGTTAGAGCAGTTGCCGGGCGAATTTTGCGTGTCCAATCCGTATCTTTTTCTGATTTCAGCTGTTCGATGATTTTATAGCCTTCAATCGTGGTCAGGGTTACACTGGTGGTGCAGCAGTGGGCGCAGCCTTTTTTGCAAGCGAGCTTCTGACCGGCAATAAAACGATCATAGATATCATAAATCTGGTCCAATGCGGCTAACTTGTCGTTGAGATTCATTCTTTTTTCCCGGATGCAGAATGGGTCAGGGCCGTTCGCACATTGTGCTGTGACCGGTCAAATTGTATATCTGCGCTTACGATGCGGCGGCTCATCTGGAATCGTTAGCGCTCCGACACGCCATCAAATGCTTGCAGGACGGAATCCAGGGTTGCATCCATCAGGCAGGTCGGCCGGTCGCAGTTATGCGGCTCGATTTCAAAGCACGGGTCACAATCCACAGCCGGTCGTACGACCTGAACCCTGGGTCCCGGTGGTGTCCAACGCGCCGGATCCGTCGGGCCGAAAATGACCACACAGGGAATTCCCATAAAAGCCGCCAGGTGACTGATGCCGGAATCATTGCCGATATACCCGCCGGCGGTTTTTAGCCAATCCACCAGATCCGGCAGCTCACCGAAGCGGTGTACCTGTCGGTTCTGTTTTTTTATTTCGCTAGCCAGATCCGACTCCGCCGGGCCGCACACAAACTGCGGCTGCCATCCCCTTTCTGCGAGGACGTCCGCCAGTTCCAAAAATCGGGCCAGAGGCCAGCGCTTGCGAATGCTGCCGGCACCCGGGTGAATGATGATTTTGGAGGCCTCGATGGATCGGCCCGCTTTGGGGGTGTGTCGCCGATGCCAGCTGGACACCAAAACATTGGCATTAACGCTTTCGATCATCCTGTTGCCGACAAGCTGCTGAAGCAAAAATTCGGCCACCTGGATCCTGTCCCGGGCCGGCGGTCGGGGTGGGAGCCGCAAGCACGGATCATCGGTCATTTGGTTGATGGTGTTTTCGAGTTCAGCGGAAAATGAAAAGACAACGACCTTTTTGTAGCTGCTGATGAGATCTTTGATTTTTACATCGACTGCACCGGAAAAAAGAATGGCAAAAAAGGCTGCCTCCAGCGGGTAGGTTTTATCAGCAAGTCCCAGCCTGGCAGCCATTTTTCCGACCTGACCCTGACAGAGAATATCGATACGACCAAATTGTTTGCGAAGCGCAATGATGGCCGCAAAGGTTAAAACCACATCGCCCAGGGCCCCCTGGTGGATTATAAAGAGTCTGTCCTCAGCCATATCTTTTAGAATATACTAAAAGCGATCTTAAAAATAGTAGATTACCGAATCAGGTTGACCGCTTGCCGGTTTAGACCGTTGAAACAGCTAAATAATGAAAAGATCTGATTTTTTTAACTGGAAAACGGGCCAACGGGTAACGGGCTCAACCTCGAGGTCAATTGGGGGAGATCAGCTCATCCGGCTGCTTATCCAAATCGGCAATAACCATAAGCATTTTTTCCTGGGCTTCGGTCATTTCGGATTCGCGCATTAAATCGAGGTGCTCGACGGTTTCCTGTAAGATGGCCGCGGAGCGTTTCGGCAGGTTTTTGAATACTTTTATCTGGGCTTTACCGTCGATTCCTTTGAGGGCCCGGGCCAAATCGACGGTGCTGATCTCTTTCAGGCATTGTTTAACGGACTGATCGTTGAGTTGTAAAATGGTACGCCCCAGTTTGGAACTTAAAGGTGTAGCGGCTCTGGCTTTTTGGATTTTTTTAAAAAAGGCCCTCATCCGTTCGACTTTTCCATCGCCGAATTCATCCTCGTAGGACGCATAGCTCTCCTCGCCAAATAAGGACAGTAGCAGCTCTTTTATAATATTTGGATTAATACCGTTTTGGATGGCTAAAACACCTTCAACGATGATGCAGCGCTGCAAAAATTCCTTGCCGTGATGCTTGCCCGATAGGATATAGTGTTGCAGGGTTGTTTCGACCATCTGCGGATTGACACCCTCCAGGATCAGCTGAAGTCCTTTGCGTAAAAGGAAATGAGGGGTTTCTTCAGCTTCCTGCACCAGGGAAAGCAGGCCGTTGCGTTTGGCTTTGTTGGCCATGACAACGACCTCGGCGACAAGGGCCATGCACTCTTTCTTTTCAGCGTCGCAGCACTGTATGCGCTTGCTGAATTCCCAATCATAATCCATTGAATCTACTCCAAAACATCCAGCTCAGACAACATATTTTCTAATTATACCACAAATCTTGGAAATTACTACTAAAATGTAAGATAGCCGGATTTGTCCAGCGTTCAGGTACTTTGATGGCGGGGTTAAACGGTTTCCATATCGGCGGATTTCGCTGTTTGAAAGCGCGATGCAGCCGAGCTATTGTAAAGGATGATGAACGAGCCGAATGTCATCAACCCAAACCGTACCCAGACCATTGATGACCAGGTTTAAAGTGACGCTTTGGGCCTTTTGCCCTTTGTTGAGAATGAAAACCGTGCTGATCGTCTGCCAGTCTTTTGTGCCCGATACTGTGGAATTCAATCCCCGGGAAAAGTATTGACCGGAACCCACCTTACACCACATTTCCAGAAATGCGGCGCCGTCAAGGTTTTCCGATTTGACCCTGGCCTGATATGTCAGCCGGGTATTTTCGATGTTCAGCTCGGATATCTGACCCAGGCAGATTGTGGTCGGCCATTTTGTCGAAACGCGAATCGAACCGTTGCCTTCGAACTTGACCTTTGGATCAGCGGAAACGGTAGTGCCGAGGGCATCCGTACTATCTAAATTGAGCGTGAGAATCTCGGTTGCGCTGACGGGTATAGTTGCCGGAAGGTAAATAATGGCAACGATGGCCACCCCCACGGTCAACCGGTAAAATTGCCGTATTGCCATGAAAAATTCCTTTAATCTCTTTTTTCTAATGCTTTGGCCAACTCGGCCAGCTCTCCTGAATTAACCTTGTAAAAATTTTCGAGATGTTCAATCTGCCCGGATGTCGGAATGCGAATGCCTCTTTCCAGTTCGACCAGGCGGGATGGCGGAATGCCGGCTCCCCGACAAATTTCCTTTAAGCTTAATTTGCTCTCAGCCCTCAACTGAATCAATCGCTCACTAAATTCACTCATTGGCCATCTCCTCCATGCGAAAAAATGTTACGGGATTCTGTAAACCAGTGTAAAATTTAATGCGGGATTCTGCAATCGCTATTTGGTTTCATGCCCGGCAGCCGCTGGCTGTAAAAAATTCATCATCTCGCCCCACCAGGGCTCATTCGGGCCGGATGGCCAGCTATTATGGCCTGCTTCTGCAAATGTCCACAGACGCTTTGGCCCGGGCAAGGCCTCGTAGAGGCGGCGGGTCAGCCGGTTGGGGATGATCTCGTCCTGTCCGGCCAATATGACGGCAACCGGGCCCTGATAGTGCGCCAGGTTTGCCACGTTGTCATACCGGTCGGTGACCATCCAGCGCGCTGGCAAAAACCAGTATTGATCCTGGGCCAAATTCGGCAGAGTATCCCAGGGGGTAATCAAGGCAACCCCTTGGATGGAGGCATTCGTTTCGGCCACCGCTGCACATACGACACCGCACCCGAGAGATTCTCCCAGAAGAAAAATCGGCGGGCCAAATTCTTTTGAGGCCAGCCGGATGGTTTCAACTGCATCTGCCGTAAACTGGGGCTCGCCGGTTTTCCCCGGGCGGGCGCCATAACCGGGGTATTCGGCCAGAAGCACGCGATAGTCGAGTCGGTTGAGCGCGGCCGGGTAGTACAAACGATTGAGGGCGTTACCCGCGTTGCCGTGGAACACGATTATCGTGCCGCGGGGTTTACCGGATTTACCCGCCGATACGAATCCGCGATACGTGTCAATCGTATGCGGCCAGATGCGCAGGCTTTTATTCTGCGCCAGTTGAGCGATGGTCTCAGGATTCGAGCGGTTGGGGTGATAGATAAAAAAATCCTGAAAAAAATACATACCGCATACGATGATCAGATAAAAAAGGGATAAGCGTACCACTAATTTTTTCATTTGCCAGCTAGGAATTGCAGAAATCCATTATGGTTTGAACCAGCACCCGGGTAGTTGTGACGACCGAATCAACATCCGCATACTCAACGGCTGCATGCTCGCCATCGCCGGAGGGACCGAAAATAACGGTCGGTATGCCGGCTTGCGCCAAAATTGCAGAATCCAGCCAGGCCCAGCTCCCTTTAAATTCAGGCATTCGATGGCAAGTTGATTCGAAAGCCCGCTGGACGCCCTGAACGATGGGCTGGTCGGGGGAAATTTCATATGCCGGCCGGAATAAAAACACATCCAAATCGGCCCTGAACTGATTATCGCGGGACTGGATGTCCCGCAGCAATCCCTGAAATTCTCGGGTAACCATCTGGTGGTCTTCGCCGGGCAGGTTGCGTCTCTCCAGCTCAACTTTGCAGTAATCCGGGTAGGTGCTCAACTCAGTTCCGCCCCTTATTAAAGAAGCATGAATGGACGGTGAGCCCAGCAAGGGATGTATCTTGCGGGTCAGCTCATTTTTTGCGTACTGTTCAATCGTCGTCAGCAGATGGCCGGCTTTGACAATGGCATCGATTCCCCGGTGCGGCAAACTACCGTGGGCGGCGCGACCGAAAATGTCTATTCTAATCCAGGCAAAACCTTTATGGGCGATGACGATTTGCAGGTCCGTCGGTTCGCAGATAATCGCTGCATCGGCACTGTAATCGGCGACAACGGCTTCGGTTCCGATGCTGGCATATTCCTCATCGGCCACCAGCGCCAGGATCACATCGCCCGTTAATTTGACGCCGGATTCGATCAGGGTTTGAAGCGCCACCATTTGCGCTGCGACGCCGGCTTTCATGTCCAGCGCTCCCCGGCCGTAAAGTTTGCCGTCTTTCAGGCGGGCATCAAACGGATCATCGGTCATATTGTCAACGCTGACGGTATCCGTATGGCCGTTGAGCATTAAGGTCGGCCCTCCGCCGGTTCCCGATAGAATGCCAATGACATTGACTCTATCTTTTCGAATATTCTGATAGCGTACGGTTAATCCCAGCTTTTTAAGATAATCCCCGATATAGCGAGAAATATCTGCCTCGCCGACACCCTGAGCTGAGAGAGAAGGATTTACCGAATCAATCTTTATCAGCGCTTGCATCAAGCTGACCAGGGCTTTTCGATTGATCCGCGCGACGGGCATCAAATTGTCCTTTGCATTAACCGCTCTTTTTATAAAGAATCAGCTGACCGTACTGATCACCGCAACTGGCAACCGCTATTGACTCACAACCGCTTTGACCTGGAGCGATACGGTTTTTTTGCCGTTTTCGGTTTCCTGGGTACCCACTTCTCTAAAACCGTATTTAGTCAACGCCTGAAACGGCGACAAATTGTGCTTCGGCGGCGCCCGCCCGAATATCTTTGGCAGCCGCATATTCCGGCGAATGATAAAATTCCTCTGCTCTGGCAAGATCGGGGAACTCGACCACAACGATACGCCACTTTTCCTCAGGACCTTCTAAGGTGACGGTCTCACCCCCGCGAACGATAAAACGGCCCCCGTATTGGGCGATGATATCCGGTGTCACCTTTATATATTCATTGTATTTGTCCCAGTCAGTGACGTTCACTCTGGCAATCATGTATGCAGCCATCGCGTCATCCTCCTTTTTAAGCACGGTCTTTTTTGGCTTCGGATCTATCCTGGATTCTCATGATACACAAAGGTTCGATGAGGGGGCGGGGAGCGCCGATCCGGCGCGGTAAAACCTGGATGGTTTTACCGCGCCAGACAGGAACGGTTTTTGCCTCTGGCGCAACCCAGGGCAACAGAAAATGTCAAACCGGCAGGCTTATTTGGCCTTGCCGATCCTGAACATCTTTGTGCCGCAAGTCGGACAAACGCCCTGGGTCGCAGGCCTTCCATTTTTCATTGTGATTTCCTTTGTGTCTTTCATTTCTCGCTTGGCTTTACACTTAACGCAATACGCTTTCATCGTTTTACCTCCTCCAGATTATTTAAATGACGGCTCGAATGGGTTAACGGCAAATTTAATACGACGTGCAGGCCCTCACCATTTAGCGACCATCAATCTTACCATACGGATAGGGCCTGCGATTTTGAAGTTTATACTAAAAACATAAAATTTAGCAACATTATAAAGCAAACAGCGAATCGATTTATATAGAACAAATATTACCGTCCAAACGATAACGAATTTATTTGATGCTAAGCGGCAGCCATCCTTCCTATTTATAATTCTGTATACGCACAGGTATAATTTATCGTACACCAAACCGGCAGCGCCCCGGAAACGCGGGCAACCTGAATTTTATCCGCAAATCGACCGGCTGCTGCTACCGGAATTTTAAAAAGATCTAAGGAGGTGATTAAACACAAGTTTTAAAATCCAGATGAAACGATGGACGCCCGGCGAGCTGGCTGTCGAACCGGTCTGAAATGAAATTCCCATTTGGTACCTATTTTGCAGTTGCATCCATTGCCGCCAATCAATCCGTTTGTTCTTTTTTTCGATCGAGCCGATATTCGGAGGCATCTTAAGGCTGAGGGTCCAAAAGTATAGACGGAATAAAGTCGGAGGTGGCAAGAAGGAGATCGATTATGCGGCGATCTTATCCCGCTTTGGTGGCGGTTCCGGTGGCTCTATGTATATATGCAATGACGGCATGGGGGCAACAGTCACCGGAAACCGTCACCATAACCAAAGAATTTGAATTCAATGATGCTTCCAAGGTCACCGGCAGCGATTGGCAAACGCCCGTGGCGACTCACAAAGATGCCATCTACTATGTTTATGTCAATCGGCAATTAAAGACGCTGATTATCAAAAAGTCAGCGGATGGATCCATCACCAAAAGTGTTATCTTCGAGGAAACCGATCCGGCCGCCTGGTACAATGGTGCATCTGTGGGCATAGACCGCAACGGGTACATTCATGTCGCCGGCAACATGCATCATTCTCCGTTTAATCATCCCAAAACGGGCAATCCATACTACGATTACGCCTGGCAATACGTCGTATCTGATAAACCGGAAGATATTTCTTCCTTTTCCTTTGTCGGTAGCGAGAAATCGCGAACCATTCCGGGAAACTGGATAACGTATCCTTCCTTTTCCCGGGACTTAAACGGCGTTCTTTATGTTGCTTTTCGCCATCGCATACAATTTGGCACCGGTTGGTCGCCCGGCATTATGGCTGCAGCTATCGCACGTTATGATGCCGACGCCAGGACCTGGGTCATGTTGGGCGGCACGGCGTACGTTCATGCGACGAAAACGTTTTTTTGGAACGATTCCGGCGCCGACGGCACGGCCTATCAGCCTTACCGGCAGCGCATTTTTTTTGACCGCAACAATCGCATGCACATTACCTGGGTCGTTGATGACGGCAATGGATCATCGGGCTATCATACCCATGTCCTATACGCTTCATCCGATGACGGGGGCGACACCTTTAAGCGTGCGGACGGTTCGCTGTATGAAACCTTGCCGATTACGCTGGCCAGCGCAGATGTCGTCGTCGGGCCGGACTGGACGGGTAGCGCCGGCAACCTCTGGTATACCAGTTATGTCGGAGTGACTTCAGAAGGGCACCCGGCAGTGTCTTTTGCGAATAACAGCAATGACACAGCCTGGTGGTCATTGTGGCGTCCTGAAATCGGTTGGTCGGCTCCGCTGAAATTACCCTTTGACGCCATTCCCGCCAGAATTCTGACCGACGCAAACGGCACCCTTACAGCCGTAGACGGCCATAACAGACTGCATCGCAGCCACAACAACGGTCTCAGCTGGCAGCCCTATGTTGTTGAGACGCTGGGTATTCATTCAACCAATTTTGATTATGCTCACCTTGCAGAAACCGGGAATCTGCGATTTCAAACCTATTCCACCACCACCGGCAAGGTCAAAGTCTGGACCGTTGGATTCGATCGGAACAGGTCGGCAGCAGGCGAGGTCGCCGATGCATCGCAGAAAAAGGGTGCAGTCGCCGAGTAGATTTTGCGGTCGTCGCGACCGGAAAATCATCGTCCCCCGCATTTTACCCCCATTGAGACCGCCACCGACATCGTCACCCTCAAGGCTACGCCGGAACAGCCGCTCCAGAAAATAGGGCCAGGCGCAGCTCAATAGCCCATTATACCGCTTGTCATAAATACGGTCCGAATAAAA
Source organism: Desulfobacterales bacterium (assembly GCA_050123735.1). Classification (GTDB taxonomy): domain Bacteria; phylum Desulfobacterota; class Desulfobacteria; order Desulfobacterales; family JAHEIW01; genus JAHEIW01. Next base: position 12,300 of record JASFGN010000006.1, read on the forward strand.
GGATGGCGGCATAAGCGGTTGTAGCAAAAAAACCTTCTGCAAACGGAACGTTTTTTTGACAATCGCTATAAAATGCTTTTTTAAACGCTGCACATGGTCCCGAGGAAAAGGTGCCTAAGCGACACCATTGGCAATTCGGTTACAACTCTAAGCGGTAATAGCGTGACGGGTGTCCCAATCGCCTGCCTGCTCTGTTGACGCCGAATTCTGCGAGATAGCTTCCGACAGTGCGCTGAGCGCTCCTCCCTCGATCATCTCGTCTTCAAGCAATTTTTTAGCAGCCTGATTGATAATATCTTTTTTAGATCTCATGACCTCTAAGACCTTTTCGTACTGCTCATCAATAATTCTGCGCCGTCAGTGAATCGGTGAATCTGCGCTAGCCAGCACATTGTCCTGCAATGGCATTATAGCCGTATCCGCTGGTTGGTCGGTTTCAGACTTATAACCGGCCGGTGCCAGGCCGACACCGATCGCCGCATCGATGCGATCGACCAGAATAAACTGCATGACGTTACGCACCTCATCCGGTATATCTTCCAGGTCACGGGCGTTACGTCTGGGTAATATGACCGTTTTGAGCCCGGCGCGGTGGGCGGCCAGCACCTTCATTTTTATGCCCCCCACGGGAAGCACGCGACCCCTGAGCGTTACTTCACCGGTCATGCCAACATCACTGCGGACGTTACGATTGCTGAACAAGCTGACCAGAGCCATGATCATGGCGATACCCGCGGACGGACCATCTTTGGGAATCGCACCCGCCGGCACGTGCAAATGGACGTCTGAGCGGTCAAAATCCCGGGGTGCGGCCCCCAATCGATCCGCTTGCGCCCGAATGTAACTATATGCAATCTGGGCGCTTTCTTTCATGACATCTCCCAGTTGACCGGTTAATTTAAATTTGCCGCTTCCCTTCATCTGAGTTGCTTCTACGAAGAGAATGTCACCACCGGTTGCTGTTACGGCCAGTCCGGTAGCCACGCCCGGCAGATCGATTTTTTCTGAAACTTCGGATTCGAATTTTTCTTTTTTCAGAAAATCGGCCACGTGCCCGGGTGTTACGATAAAATGCGACCACCCGCTGGTTGTCAGGTGCACGACACATTTGCGGCAGACGGAACCGATAAGACGTTCCAGCTGGCGCACACCGGATTCACGGGTGTAGCTGTTAATGATCTTGCGAACAGCCTCATCCATGAAAGTCATGTCATTATCATCCAGGCCATGGCTTTCAATTTGCCGCGGTATCAGGTGATGCTTGGCGATCTGGAGTTTTTCAAATTCAGTGTAGCCGTCTATCTGAATAATTTCCATTCGATCCCGCAAAGGCGGCGGAATGGTTTCCAGCTGGTTGGCCGTCGCGATAAAGATAACCTCGCTCAAATCAAAATCTACGTTCAAGTAGTTGTCTCGAAATGCTGCGTTTTGAGCAGGGTCTAAAACTTCCAGCAAGGCGCTGCTGGGATCTCCGCGCCAGTCGGCTCCGAGTTTGTCGACCTCATCGAGCATAAATACTGGATTGCGAGTTCCGGCCCGCTTGATGGCTTGAATAATCCGTCCCGGCAGGGCACCAACGTAAGTTCGCCGGTGGCCGCGGATTTCGGCTTCATCTCTTATGCCGCCTAAACTCATACGGGTGAATTCGCGTCCCATGGCACGCGCAATGCTCTGTCCCAGGCTGGTTTTACCGACTCCCGGCGGACCGGCGAAACACAATATAACCCCCGCACCAGACGCTGCAGAAGCCGCTGTTTCTGAGGATGTTTTTGCGCGACGGACATTCAACAGGTTTCGAACCGACAAAAACTCAACGATGCGATCCTTAACCTCTTGTAATCCATAGTGGTCTGCATTTAAAGTGGTACGCGCAGCGGATATATCGGTTTGATCCTCGCTGATGTCCTCCCACGGCAGGTCCAGCAGCCACTCAATGTATGTTCTGACCATCGAGTACTCTGCCGACTGCGGCGTCATTTCGGCGAATCGATCTAACTCTCTGAGGGCTTCCCCTCGCGCTTCATCACTCATAGCAGAATCTTCGATCCGATTCCGGAATTCAGCAACTTCAGATTCTTCCTCGCCCGATTCGCCTAATTCCTTCCTGATGGCTTTGAGCTGCTGTCGCAGGTAGTAATCACGCTGCGTCTTGTTCATTTCGTTACGGACATCATTCTGAATCTTTTTACCCAGCTCAAGAACCTCTTTTTCATGCGACATAACCGTAACCATTTCACGCAGCTTGCGATTGATGGCGTCTATTTCCAGGATACGCTGTCTTTTTTCGAAACCGATATCCGAATATGCGGCGGCAATATAAGCCAGATGCAAAGGATCCTGAATATTTGACAATCCTTCGACCGCTTCCTTCGGTGCAGTCATTGAAAGCGAGAAAACCGCTTTGCAAAGTTCACGCAAATTTCGGTGCAACGCATCTGTTTCCAAGTCACCGTCAGCAACTTCCGGAGCCAGCACAACCCGTGCTCTCAAAAACGGTTCTTCCGAGACCCATTGCGCTATTTTGAAGCGTTTCAAACCTTCGGCCACGATTATGGTGGTGTCCTCAGACGCCCGTGTAACATAGGTTATTCTGACAATCGTTCCGGTCTTATAAACCTTCTTGGACATGGGAAGATCTGATTGACTGTTTGGAACGCCAACAACGCCCATTAAGCGGTCTCCTTTTAGAACCGACTCGAGCAGATCCGCTGAATCCGCCTTAATAGCTAAAGACGTGTGAAGCGTCGGGAACACTACCTGATCCCTAACCGGCAAGATGGGTAGCTCTTCGGGTACATCTCCATTATATATTTTAATGAGCGCCTTGTTTTCAGGAATTGTCTGATCTTTTTCCATCTTCAGTCCCTTCTGTACTAGCTTATTTTTAGACATAATTTAAACAAAAATTTGACAATGTCAAAAAAAACGTTACTTTACCGATATGAAAAATCGGATACCGGTAAAAAAAATTTATACGATTACACTCGTTGCTCGGCGTTGCGGATTATCAACAGCCATAATACGAGCTTGGGAACAGCGTTATCAGGCAGTCAGACCGAAACGGTCCTCTTCAAACCG
>JASFGN010000007.1:0-14704 GCA_050123735.1 Desulfobacterales bacterium
CCTTAAAATTTGAGAATTTTGGTCTAAAAACGAGCAATTTTTTTCAAGGTCAAGGAAATCAAAGAATTGTGCGGAGGCGTACTATTAGTACGTCGCACAAGCAATTCTGCAGATTGACGCAGAGATTGAGAAAAAGGACCGGTTTTAGACCGAAATTTACTCGCGGTTGCCGAGAATCCGCAGCAACATCAAAAACAGGTTGATAAAATCCAGATAGAGCTTCAAGGCGCCCAGAATGGCGCCTTTGCGCACAACGCCGGCGCCGACATCTGCCGGCTGCGAGACAGCCATCGCCTTGAGATTCTGGGTGTCATAGGCTGTCAGGCCGACGAAAACCAATACGCCGATATAGCTGATGATCATGTGCATGGCGGAGCTGCGAACGAATATATTGACCACCGAAGCGATAATAATGCCGATCAGACCCATCATTAGAAAGCCGCCCATTGACGTCAGATCCCGTTTTGTGGTCCAGCCATAGATGCTGCAGGCTACAAAAGTTGCCGCGCAAACAAAAAAAGTTGAAGCAATGGAAGCACGGGTGTAGATCAGAAAAATAAACGAAAGGGTTACACCATTTAAAACGGAATACAGGACGAACAGACCGGTGGCGGTAGACGCTTGCATGCGCTGAATGCGGGCGCTGATCACAAATACCAGGGCCAACTCGGCGATGATAAGGCCGAAGAAAAGGATCTGATTGCGAAAAATAATCTCCAAAAGCGCGGGGGTGCTGGCAATGTAAAAAGCCACCAGACCGGTCAATCCCAGGCCAATTGCCATCCAGTTGTAAACACTGCGGATAAATTCATTTACTCGAATCTGGACTTGGGTTTGATTTGTTGATATGGGTTGCATTTAGTGCCTCCTGTTGGTTTTGGTCGTTGAATGCTAATAATAACACATCAGCTGCAATTTTCAAGACTCGCACCTGTCTGATAAAATGAAGCCCGAGCAATTGTATCAAGAACTGATAAATCTGGCCGAACGATTGCAGATAACGATTTCGGAGCAGAACCTGAAAGCGTCTGGTTTCAAGGTCAAAAGCGGTTTTTGCAAGGTCAGGGGCCAAAACATCTTTGTTATGGACAAGCGCAAGTCCATTTCAGAGAAAACCCAAATTCTGGCCGAGCACCTGGCGAACACACCCCATGAGGACCTTTATATCGTACCGGCCGTTCGTGAGTTGCTCGAGAAGCATGCCCCGAAATGAAGGAGGGCGGTATGGCTGCAATTTGGCTTTAGAAATCCTGAATTTGCGGGGTTTCGATAAAAAGTTTACATAATATAACTTATCAGACGTTTAATAAAAATAAAAAAGCCGTCTTACGGCAAATGTACGAAAATTTGAATAAGATCGCCGAAATCATAACCGCATGAACGACCTGTTTGCAGAATTTGAAGAAAAAGACACGATCCGTAAAATTTACACGGTTTCAGAGTTGACGGATCAAATCAAAGCGCTACTTGAAGAAACCTTTCCTTTTATCTGGATTATTGGTGAAATTTCAAATTTCCGGAAGCCTTTATCCGGTCATTCCTATTTTACCCTCAAAGATGCCGATGCGCAGATCAACGCTGTCATGTTCCGCGGCCAGCAGCGGCAACTCAAATTTGAGCCTGAAGATGGCATGCGCGTCACCGGCATGGGCCGTCTGAGCGTTTATCAAGCTCGTGGATCCTACCAGATCATATTAGAATACATGGAGCCCTCGGGCGTTGGCGCCCTGCAAATCGCATATGAAAAATTGAAAGCCCGGCTGGCCCAGGAAGGCTTATTTGACGAGCAACATAAAAAACCGATCCCGTTTTTACCGCAAAAAATTGGATTGATCACCTCACCATCTGGTGCGGTGGTTCACGATATCCTCAATATCGTTGAGCGGCGCTTTGCAAACGTGGACATTCAGATATTGCCGGTGAAGGTTCAAGGCGATGGCGCTGAGGATGAGATCGTGGCTGCTCTGGATCTGCTCAATCAGCAGACGGGCTTTGATGCCGCAATCCTGGCCCGCGGCGGCGGATCCTTAGAGGATTTACACGCGTTCAACAGCGAAGCCGTCGCAAGAGCCATATATGCCTGCGATGTACCGCTTATTTCAGCTGTCGGCCATGAAACCGACTACACCATCGCCGATTTTGTGGCGGATTTGAGAGCACCAACGCCTTCGGCTGCTGCTGAATTGCTGTTACCTTTAAAAAAAGAATTATTACAAATGGTTAGAACTTATTCCGATGATCTTCACTATCGAATGATCAATATTATCGAACATTTGCGACACACACTGCTGGTTGCGGCCAAACGCCTGGCAGACCCCCGCAAAAAGTCTCAGGATTGGCGCTTGCGGTTGGATGATCTGACATCGCGTTTGAGCCGCTGTGTCAGGACATTTTTGAAGTACAAAAACGAACGACTGCAATGGTGGCAGGACAGATTGTTGCTGAATAGTCAGCTTTCCCGGATTAAAAATTCTAAGGCAATAATTGAACAAAATGTAAATAACCTTATTGAATTATATAATAAAAATATTCAAATTAAATCAGCCCGATTACGAGAATTAAGCGCCAGGCTGGATGCTTTGAGCCCCATTGCGATTTTGGAACGGGGTTACAGTATCACCCGTACAATTCCGGATGCTAAAATTGTCATGGATCCGGAAACGGTTGCCCTCCACCAGGATCTTGAGATCATCGTGTCCAAAGGCGCACTCATTTGCAGGGTAAAGGAAAAATTGAAAGATGGCCCAAAAAACTTTTGAACAATCCATGAAGCAGCTTGAGCGCATTGTGCAGGAGCTTGAGGACGGTGAACTGCCCCTGGAAAAAGCAATAAAAAAATTCGAAGAAGGCATAAAACTGACCCGGTTATGCTCGGCCAAGCTGGACGAAACAGAAAGGAAAGTTTCTATTTTACTTAAAAATGCCGACGGTCAGGTGGTCACCAAGCCGTTTCGACCCGAAGACGAGGACAGTCACGAATAACAAAAAAAATGATTGACTTAAAAGCATATCTTGCCCGGAAAGCCCAGCGAATCAATCAAGCGCTGGAAGCCCTCTTAAAAACGGCTGATGAACCCGATCGACTCCTGCAAGCCATGTCTTATTCAGTGATGGCCGGTGGCAAGCGCATTCGTCCCATTTTGTGCCTGGCAGCAGCCGAAACCGTTGATGCTGACCCGCAGGAGATCATGCCGGCAGCCTGCGCCCTTGAAATGATCCACACCTATTCGCTGATTCACGACGACCTTCCGGCGATGGACGATGACGACATGCGCAGAGGCCGGCCCGCCTGCCATAAAGCCTTTGATGAAGCCACCGCCATTCTGACGGGAGATGCTCTGCTGACACTGGCGTTTCAAATTCTGTCATCCATAGCCATCAACAAACCGGAGCAGGCCACCCGATGGCTGCGCGTGATTCAACATATTTCGCAAGCCGCCGGTTATTGCGGTATGATTCAAGGTCAGATGCTGGATATGGCTTCAGAGAAAAAAGAGTTGACCCTGGCGGAGTTGAAATCCATGCACCGATTGAAAACCGGCGCTTTGATTGAGGCCTCTGTCCGTTGCGGAGCAGAGCTGGCAGGCGTGAATTCATCACAGATTCAAATGCTTGACCGCTATGCTCAAAACATAGGACTTGCCTTTCAGGTCACAGATGATATTTTAAATGTCGAGGGCGACCCTGAGATCATGGGTAAAGCCGTGGGCACTGATGAACAGCGCCACAAAACGACCTACCCTGCCCTGCTGGGTTTAACCGAATCCAAAGAATTTGCCGATCAGCTCATCAAAAATGCGCTGGCCGCGCTGGATGCTTTTGATCAGAAAGCCGAACCATTACGAGCCATTGCGCGCTATATCGGCCACAGAAATCGCTAATCGCACATAATTGGAGAAAAATTCATTGAGTCTCTTAGAACAAATCAATTCATCGGCGGATTTAAAGAATCTGTCCCGCGACGAACTGCCGTTGCTGGCAGAAGAAATTCGAATCGCCATTGTTGAAGTCGTCTCGAAAACCGGCGGTCATTTGGCACCCAGTCTGGGAGCTGTCGAACTGGCAATTGCGATTCATTATGTTTTTGATACGCCGCGGGAAAAAGTCATCTGGGATGTCGGTCATCAGGCCTATGCACACAAACTGATTACCGGCCGACGGGATCAATTTAACACCCTGCGACAGTTTAGGGGTCTATCCGGGTTCACCCGGCGTAGCGAAAGCCCTTACGATGCCTTCAGCACCGGCCACAGCAGCACATCCATATCCGCCAGTCTGGGAATCGCCTGCGCCAAGGATTTAAAGGATGAAGACGCCAAGGTAATCGCTGTCATCGGGGACGGGTCGATGACGGCCGGTATTGCTTTTGAAGGCCTCAATCAGGCCGGGGACATGCTCAAGCATAAAAACCTGCTCGTCATCCTCAATGACAATGAAATGTCGATTTCACCCAACGTGGGCGCGCTTTCATCTTTTCTGAGTCGTAAGTTTTCCGGCAAGAAAGTGCGCGAACTTCGTGAAGGACTGGGGGAATTCCTGAAATCACTCCCTAAAATCGGCGACGACATATACAAGGTTGCCAAAAAAACCGAAGACAGCCTGAAAGCATTTGTTACGCCCGGGATGTTGTTTGAAGCATTTAATTTTGAATATTTCGGTCCGATTAACGGGCATAAGTTAAATCACCTGATTGACATCCTGGAGAACATAAAAATACTTAAAGAACCGGTGCTCTTGCATGTTTCCACTCAAAAAGGCAAAGGGTATCCGCCGGCTGAACAAAATCCGGTATACTTTCACGGCTGCACGCGTTTTGAGGTGGAAACCGGCAACTGCCTGGATGCAGCCAGCCCACACCCCTCCTATACCCAGGTGTTCGGTGATACCATGGTACAGCTGGCAGAGGCCGATGAAACCGTCAATGCTGTAACAGCAGCGATGCCCGAGGGTACCGGTTTAGCAGAATTTTCAAAACGATTTCCAGAAAGGTTTTTTGATGTCGGAATTGCCGAGCAACATGGCGTTACCTTTGCCGCGGGGCTGGCGACAGAAGGATTAAAACCGGTGGTGGCCATTTATTCCACTTTTTTACAGCGCGCCTACGACCAGATTGTGCACGATGTCTGTCTTGAATCACTGCCGGTTGTGTTCGCCCTTGATCGCGGTGGCATCGTGGGTGAAGACGGCCCCACCCATCATGGTCTTTTTGATTTATGCTACTTGCGCAGTCTGCCCAACATGGTGGTCATGGCGCCAAAGGACGAAAACGAGTTGCGCCGCATGCTGCTGACCGCCCTTGAACACGATGGCCCGGCAGCCCTGCGATATCCCCGTGGATCCGGTACCGGCGCGATTCTCGAGAATCCGATTCGGCCTCTGCAGATCGGAAAGGGCGAGACCCTCAAAGAAGGCGAGGATGTGTTGATTCTGGCCATCGGCCGATCCGTTTGTGAGGCACTGGAGGCCTATTCCGAGTTGAGTCGGGAAGGTATATCGGCGACGATCGTCAACTGCCGATTTGTAAAGCCCTTGGACATTGATCTAATCAGCAATTGGGCCAGGAAGATTCCCCGCATCATTACGGTAGAGGAGAATATCCGACAGGGCGGATTCGGCAGTGCGGTCTTAGAGGCGCTCTATGACGCCGGTTTCTCCGGTTTCCAGCTTGAACGCATCGGCATCGCGGATACCTTTGTCGAACATGGTCCTCAGGCCGTTTTGCGATCAAAATACGCTGTCGATGCTGACGCCATTGTCCAAAGCGCCAAACTGCTGATGGCCTCTTCAACCCGTGCCGATACGCAGTGGCCGGATCGCCAGGTCGTTTAATCAACTTCATGCAAAAGTCAGATATTCATCTTTCTTTGCGATTCCCATCAGGATCTCGTGTCTGCCAAAAAACACCGCTTGGATTTGATGCTTGTTGAAAAGGGATGGTTCGACAGCCGTCAGCGCGCCAGGGCCATGATTATGGCCGGAAAGATTTTTATCAACGGTCAACGGGTGGATAAGCCCGGATTTTCAGTTTCGTCTTCGGACACCATTGAATGCCAGGGTCGCGATTTAGCGTATGTCAGCCGAGGGGGGCTTAAGCTTGAAGCCGCTTTGCAACACTTCTCTTTTGATGTCACCGCAGCCGTATGCATGGATGTGGGGGCTTCCACCGGCGGATTTACGGATTGCCTGCTGCAGCATGGCGCCAAACGGGTTTATGCCGTCGATGTCGGCTACGGACAACTGGCCTGGAAAATTCGCCAGAACCCGCGCGTTATCGTCATGGAGCGTACCAATGTCCGCTACCTGAAAGCCGATGCGCTTCCGGAACGCGTCGATGTGATTACCATCGATGTCTCTTTCATTTCGCTGAAAATTGTCGTCCCAGCCGTGGTTCCGTTCATGAAACCCGATGCCTCGATCCTGGCTTTGATCAAGCCGCAGTTTGAAGTCGGCAAGGGTCAGGTCGGCAAAGGCGGCGTGGTCCGTGACGCGCGGCAGCATGAGCAGGTTATCCGTGCTTTAGCAGATTATTTCCGCGGTCGGCAGCTCAAGCCCGAATCGGTCTACCCTTCCCCTGTGCCGGGGCCCAAAGGCAATCGCGAGTTTTTTATGCGCTTGCGGCCGCAAAGCAGTCTGTCTGAATCAGATTTTCCGGTCGGTCCCGACAGTGGGTGAGCGCCGGCGTCCGGCAGTTTTGTCGATCGCCAAATGATGGCAGACTGAGCAGCAGACGATTTTGGGCTTGATTTTTTCGAAGATAAAAGATACTGAATCACGTTCAAAAATTTATTCGTCACAAACCAACACAAAGAGGTACCGTAATGAGTGAAAAGGTGGAGCGTATCAGGAACATTGCACTGATAGGTCATGGGGGCGCCGGCAAAACATCGCTGGCAGAGGCGTTGTTGTATGACTCCGGTGTGATTAAACGGTTGGGCAGCGTTGACAACGGTAATTCGACCCTGGATTTTGAGCCCGAAGAACTTAAACGCCGATCGAGTATCAGCAGCGGTTTTCACCAATTCAGCCGGAAAAATCATATCATCAATCTAATTGATACCCCCGGTGATCAAAATTTTTTCTCGGATACCAAAAGCTGCATGCAGGCTGCAGATGGCGTTGTGGTCGTTGTGGACGCAGTTGACGGGATCAAAGTCCAAACCGAGCTGGCATGGGAGTTTGCCAAGGAATTTAATTTGCCCTGCGTCATTTTCATCAACCGCTTGGATCGCGAGCGGGCTGATTTCAACCGAACCTTTGAAGACGCCAAAGTCAGTTTCGAACCCAAACCCATCATATTGCAATTGCCCATTGGTTCGGAATCTGAGTTTAAAGGCGTTGTCGACCTGATTCGCAATCAAGCATTTGTGTATGGTGCCGACGGCAAGGCCAAAAAAGAAGATATACCTGCAGACATGCAGGATCTGGTGGAAAGTGAAAGAGAAGCTTTGGTTGAAAACATTGCTGAGGCTGACGACAGTTTAATTGAAAAATATCTTGAAGGCGAAGCGCTATCAGACGAGGAATTAAACGCCGCCCTGCGCAGCGGAACACTGTCGCACACCTTCGTACCCGTGATCTGTGGCTCGGCGACCAAAAACATCGGCATCAATCTTCTCATGGATTTTATCGTTACCACCATGCCCTCTCCAATCGATCGCGGACCGAAAAAAGGAGCTGATCCGGACAGTGGCACCGAAATCGAAAGAGCACCGGATGAAAATGCGCCATTTTCAGGGTATGTGATCAAGACCCTGGCGGATCCCTATGCAGGTCGGTTGACCATATTCCGCGTTGTTTCCGGCAAACTGGGAAGTGATGGCACCTTTTACAACCCGAATAAAGACTGCAAGGAACGATTCACACAACTGCTTTCCATTGCCGGCAAGGAACAAAAAACAATAACCGAGGCCGGCCCGGGCGCCATTGTTGCAGTCGCCAAGTTAAAAGAAACCGCGACCGGTGACACGCTGTGCGATATCAATAATAAAATTCAGTATGCCTGCGCAGAACCGCTTCCCAGCCTGATTTCTTTTGCCATGACCGCTAAATCCAAAGGGGATGAAGACAAGATTTTCATTTCCTTAACCAAGCTTTTAGAAGAAGATCCTTCCCTCAAACTGGATCGCGTGGCCGAAACAAAAGAAATCCTGCTCTCGGGACTGGGACAGATCCATATCGAAACGGTGCTGGAAAAACTCAAGCGAAAGTACAACGTTGAAGCGCAACTGAATACACCCAAGGTCCCCTATCGGGAGACCATAAAAGGCAAAGCCCGGGTGCAGGGCAAGCACAAAAAACAAACCGGCGGTCATGGTCAGTATGGTGACTGCTGGATTCAAATAGAGCCCCTGCCCCGCGGCAAAGGTTTTGAGTTCGTAGATGCAATTGTCGGCGGCGTGATTCCCAAAACGTATATACCGGCCGTGGAAAAAGGCGTCGTTGAGGCCGCTCAAAAAGGTGTGCTGGCCGGTTTCCCGACAGTGGATTTCAAAGTCACCCTGGATGATGGTTCTTATCACCAGGTGGATTCTTCCGAAATGGCATTTAAGATTGCCGGCTCCCTGGCATTTAAAAAGGCCATCGAGAGCGCCACACCCACCCTGCTTGAACCGATTATGAAAGTGCAGGTGATCACACCGGAAGATTTCATGGGCGATATCATGGGCGATCTCAATGGCCGCCGCGGCAAAGTCCTGGGCATGGATAATGCCGGAAAGAATCAGATCATTAATGCCCAGGTGCCCATGGCGGAGTTCTTAAGTTATGCTTCGGATTTGCGCTCGATGACCGGTGGCCGGGGAATATTTACGATGGAATTTTCACATTATGATGAGGTTCCCGCTCAGATCGCCGAAAAAATTATCGAAGAAACCAAGCGGCGTCAGCAATAAAACTGGCAGCTGGCTTCTTGCAGCTGGCTATTCGTCATCAAAGTCTTCTGAGGTGCATATCGGTATCCGTAAGCTACCGTTGATATGATTTAAAAATACAGCGGTGTGGACCATTTGCCAGAAGCGAGTAGCCAGCAGCCAGGTTAATCGCGCGGTATTTCAAACACCGGCTGGCACTGTTTTGCCGGTGCGTAGCCTTCCCAGTAAGCATCCCATTTTTTCTTAAAGATGACACGGTTTATAGGCTTGATGCGCTGGCCCGATGAGCAGGTAGGCAGATGGAAGCGGCGGGATCTTTTGTTGCCGATATAGGTTGCACTTTGCTCGCGCCAGTTAGACCAGATGCCCCTTTTAGCCGACATCGCCGACTGCTGCGCAGCAAGCAAGGTGGCCTGGTACTTCACATTCGGACGCACATACAGCAGATAAGCGCAGCCCTGCGAAAGCATCTCAGCGTTGACAAAGGTGCCGTCTTCCAGAAAAACATATGCCAGGCGTCTTTTAAAGCGATCGTTCGGCTCGATGTCGAATTCCAGGCGCACTTTTTTATTTTTGACGAGCCGGGCATTGAAATGTTTGGCCTCATCAGCGTAAGGTTCGCCAATATGGTCATCACGCTGCAGTTCAGGTGCATTAATACCGATGTAGCGCACCTTTGATCCCTCATTCAGCACAATTGTGTCGCCGTCCACAACCCATTTCACCCGATAATCGCTGTCAGCGGAACATGCATTACCGAGCAAAAAGATCAATGAACAGACGAACGATAGCATTGTGCGAAGCTTCATGCGCGCGATATCCTGTCCGTTGTTTGTTGTCAGTTGTCTGTTGCGGTTCAAGGCGAGACAAAAAGCCAGACGCTACGGACCACAAACAACTGACAACTGACACTTTGACTATGGGATAGCATCTAATTTAAGATGACAGTGCTTTGCGGCACTCATGTCCAGCATATGCGGCAAGCCGCCGACATCTGCGGGTTTAAAACCCAATGTTTTTTGCCAGACCTCATCATCTTCCATGCACAGATAAATGACAACATCCGGTGCATGCTGCCGGATGCTTGCGATGATTTTGCGATAGAGATCAATCCGCAGCGGTTTAAAATATCGCATTTTTCCGTCAGAGCCTCTGACGAATTCTGCATATACAATTTTTGAATCCGGAAAGCGTTTCTGGATCAGCGGTTTAACCGCTGGCGGGAATCTCAGGGTTCCCAGGCTGATCCAGGCCATATTTTCGGCAGACAGGCGTGAAAAGAGACTTTCGATAACCTGTGCGTACGCCTGCTCACAGCCATCGTAAATGATGAGCGGGTCAAAATGAAAGGCCAGTGGATAGCCCCATTTCTCACATCTGGCAGCCGCGTCTATCCTGGCGGAGAGACCGGCGGTGCCACGCTCTTCGGTATGAATAATCTTTGGGGTATTCAACGACCAGGCCACGATGGTCTTGCGATGGTGATTTAGATTCTGCAGTTGTTCGATGGCAGTCGTTTTGGTTTTGAACTCAAGGACAGCGTGCTCCTGAGCGGCAAAGCGATCCACCAGCAACTTTGCGACATCGGTCCACTGCGTCCAGATTAAACTATCGGTAAATTCACCGGTTCCGATTCTAAATATGCTTTTTTGTGCCAATACCGTATCCAGTTCGGCCATAAGATCTTCATGATTAACGAAATAGGCCAAGACGGGCGGATGAAAATAGGTCTGCAGAATACAATAGGCACAATCCATATAACAAAAAGTGCCGATGTGCAGGATGCGGTAATCGCAGCAGGTATAATGGCTTGTGCCCGGGCAGCGTTTAAAAAAAGCGCCCTGGTTGCGGGATAAATACAAAATTTCTTTTGCGCTTTGGACAGGATCCGGTGCCGATGCGACCATCTCATGCACCTGCCGCGCACTTTGTGCGATAATAGCAGGCACATCCAGACGTGCTTGGATGGATTGGGTCACAGGGTGGTCAACGACCTGCCGGTCGATAAAAAGTTTTGATATTCGCATGCGGCTCAGCGCTTCAATATCTTACCCAGCGCGGGATGTTCGAGTATTTTATTAATCTTTGCATTCAGATGACGTAGGTCCTGGTGATTTTTAAAATACAACTTCATGGCATAAGTGGTGCCTTCAAAATCTCTGGGTGGAAACAATTGTATCTGCTTGCCGAGTTTGAGTTGCCGGACCTGTTTTTGATAGTTCGTTTCAGCTTCGGTGATGGCGGGATATCTTCTTTTTCGCAGCAAAGATCTGATTTGTTGGCGCCGAATCGCACGATCGAGATCCGCTTTCTGCAGAATATCCTGAAACGCTTGTTCGTCGATCAATTGCTGAACGGATATATCTTCACGTCTGGCTATCTCGGTCGCCAGCAGGAGCAATTCCCTTTGCTTGTTCAACCCCAGTTTAAGCCCGCTGAAAAGCGCAACGAGCGTTTCAGCATCTTTGGCATCCATGTCTCCAAGTTCCAAGGCCATCGCCAAATTGATGGTGTCGGATAGAATGCCTTGCTGAATGGGAATCGCCAGCCGGCATAATTGCCGAATTTTCGCTGCCACGGAGGGGTTGACCGGTAATCCCAGCTCCCGGGCGGCTTTTTCCAACTGTTGTCGATCCGGGCTCGTATCCACCAGCAAGTTCAATGCCCGCGAAGTTTCAATCAGATTTAGCGGCCGTTGCAGGCTGTTGTCGGCAATGGCCAGCCGGGCTAATTGAAAACGATTCTGGTTGGCCGCATGGATTCTGGCGCTTAACGATTTCCAACCAAGCTGACGGCATGCGGCGATACGGCCGAAACCGCAAACAACACTGTAACCGGATGCGCTTTCGATCAAAACCGGTGGATGCAGCAATCCAAGCGACGGAATTGTATCCAGCAAATCTTCCAGCTGGCTGCGGGTGGTGATGCGATAAGTTGTATCCTGGGTGTCAATATCCGTCAGTGAAACTGTGTCGGTACGGGCGTCGGGAACCGGTGTAATGGATATGCTTTTTTTGCGATCATCCGATGATTTAGAGTCCATGACGGTTGCCGGTCAGTTGGGACAAAGCATCCAGGTACTTTTGACGCGTTTTTGCAACAACGGCTTCGGGCAGGGCAGGTCCGGGTGCTTTTTTGTCCCAGTCCAATGTATTTAGATAATCCCGAACGAACTGTTTATCATAGCTTTTTTGAGCTCCGCCGGGACGATAGCTTTCCTTCGGCCAAAACCGCGACGAATCCGGTGTTAAAATTTCGTCAATCAAAATGATATCACCATCAATTTGACCAAATTCAAATTTTGTGTCGGCAATGATGATGCCCCGTTCATCGGCCAGATCGGCGCCTTTTTTGTAAATGGCCAAACTGAGATCCCTGATCTTTTCGGCCTGCTGTTGGCCGATCAGACGCGCCGCCGCGGCAAAGTCGATATTGATATCATGTTCGCCCAGATCGGCTTTAGTGGATGGCGTGAAGATGGGCTCGGGCAATTGCTCGGATTCCTTTAATCCCTTTGGTAAAGATATCCCGCAAACGGCTCCCGTCTCGCAATATTCCTTCCATCCGGACCCTGAAATATAGCCGCGAACAATGCATTCGATCGGCAGAGGCTCGGCCTTTTTAACCAGCATGCTGCGATCCTGCAAAACGTCTGCATACGGACGGCAAACAGGCGGGTACTGCCCGACATCCCTCGCAATGACGTGATTTTGAACGAGGGGTTGCATGATGTCAAACCAGAATAATGAAATCTGGGTTAAAATTTTGCCCTTATCGGGAACCGGATCCGGCATGACGACATCGAATGCGGAGATACGGTCGGTTGCAACCATCAACAGATACGCGTCCAGATCATAGACATCTCGTACCTTACCGCGTTTTAACAGATGCAATTCTGGAAATTCGGTTTCACTGACGGGTTTCATCATGGCTTTCACTCCTCTGTGTCAAAAAGTTTTGGTTGGCGCAAAAGGATAGCCTCGAGGCATTTTTAGCGCTCGCTGAATCCTGGGTTGTTTATACGCAATTGCGGCCTGTGAGGCTGTAAAAAAAGGTTCGAATACCGCAATGGGTTTTTATCAACCACTATATATGGGGTATTCTGGAATGAAGGTCAAGGGGCAGGCGGATTTTTGCGGAAACTTTTTTCCTTTATGACCTTTTACGTATTTTTGACCTGAAAGGCATCAATGAATCTTTTAAGGACAGTGCGTGCATTTTGATTGGTTTTGAGAAATTCAATTCCGACCTCATATTTGCCGTCTTGATTGGTGCGGCTGTGCACAGGACGCCCGGTGATCTCGACCAGGTCTTCCTCCAGTCCGAGCGTCAGCGTAATGGTGTGTTTTTCATCAATCGGATAATGGGTTTCCAGTAAGATCCCGGATTCAGATACATTCAGCGTGCGTCCCATACCCTGCTTGACAATCTGATTGTTTTCATCCAGACAAAAATAGGAAAGATTCAGCGAGTCGATTCGAGTGTGTTTTCTTTTGTCTTCTCTGGTCATGATTCTCACATTTTCGGGGTTTGTTATCGGTTCAGGGTGATTGACCTTATGTCTTCTGATTTTGAAAGTCACAGGTGACCCGGGTGCTTACAGAGACAGCGGTTGCCAGATGTTCGATAATATTTCTAAGGGTAGAAGATAATTCCTGATGCTCTGATTCCAGCTTTTTTGTGTCAACGGCAGACAATTTGAGGTCGTCCGATGAAAATACCGCCGCTGAATAAGGCTCATGCCCCATATCCAAAAATGGGATCCGCCCAAAAAAATCTCCTTTTTTAAGCTGGGCAAGCGGTACGTAACCTTTTTCGGTTTGACGGGCAATAACCACCTGCCCGCCCTTTATCGCAAAGAGTCTATCTTCATCCTGGCCCTGTTTAATCAATTGTTTTTTGCCCTTGATATAACTTGCCGGATCGTGCTGATTCTGCTTGATTTTGACGGCCATTTCGACAACCTGCTTCAAGCGGGAATCAACGCTGATGAGGATATTTTTAAAATCCGTTGATACATTGGCCAGTTCATTGGCCAGCAGCTGCGAATCCAGCATACCCAATTGCACATTGCCCACAGCTGTGACGGTTGCCGTGCGCACGCGGCCTCCGGAAATCAGAGCTGCCACACTGCCCAAAAACGCGCCGTCCCCTATTCTCAAGATTTCGATTGAACCGTTTGCCGCTTTTTTGCTGATCTCGGCTATACCTTCCAGAATGACCCATATCCAGTCACCATGGTTGCCTTCCTGCACGATTTCATCCCCATCATAAAATCCTTCTTCGTCAACCACGTAAGAATAGTCGACCAGCGGACCTTTGATCAGCGGAACCTTGCCGGACACAATCGTCTTTTCAGTCTGGTCTGTACTGGCAGTAGCTGTCGGACCGAGTTTCTCGATCTTGCCTTCGTCCAGCAGGCGCAAACCGTCCAGAATAATTTCCATGCGGCTTTTGGTAATGGTTTTTTGACAGGTGGGTTCTTCTTCTACGAATTCAAAACTACCATCCGTCCATCCGAACAGGGAAAATATGGCCTCTATACCGGATGATGTCCCGTTGGTTGCGTCTATCGGATTTCCTTTATCCAGATACACCAATCCCGCCTCCGCTTTGTAGCTGCTTTTAATACGCAGCACACCGGAACTCCCATTGCTGCCGAGTAAATTTAATAATTCGCCTAAATTTAAAAAACTCAGGCTGCCTGATAGCGACACAGCGTTATTCATATTCGAGAGCATTCAATTTTCAAACGGGACAAAGGGCGCAGATGCCCTCCATTAGCTGAATTGTACCACAAAAACGCCCGGTATTAAAAATTAAATAACATCTCG
>JASFGN010000008.1:0-14504 GCA_050123735.1 Desulfobacterales bacterium
GTGAAACCCACGTTCATGATTTTCATATCAGCAAATCCGACCAAAAAGCCATCGTCTATTTAAGCTGGGTTGCTTTTCAGCGCGACAGACTGTTGCTGAGGGTCAGCGCCTCCGACGGGCAGGAGGTGCTACTCACAGATCCGCCCGCAGGCGTTCAGACGATGAGCGGTGATACGTTCAAAATCGTCGCTTTTGAAAGCCTTTTCCTGCGACAACCCGCCAAGGTCGGACCCGACCCCTGGCAGATCAAGATCTCGCTGGCCGGCCCGGCTGAAGGCCAGCAGGAAAAATACCAGTACAGTGTCATTACCCGGTCGGATTTGAAGATGACCCTTCAATTTGACCGCAAAGCCTATCAAACCGGCGATGCCATTGTTTTAAGCGCGTCACTCAGCGATGGCAATCAACCCATCAGAGGGCTGCAGGACATCGGCATCCAGGTCACCCGCCCTCAGGACGGTCTCGGCAACTGGTTTGCCAAACATCCGATCCCTCTGAGTGCGCTGAAGGAGGTGCCACAAAAGCAGGATCAGGAAAATCTGTCGGCGCTCCACCGCAAAACGATCTACCTGACGAAAAACAGTCAAATTTCGTTGCCCCGGCGCACCCGCCCCGAATTTGTGCAAATGGTTGATGATCAGTCCCACGGCGATGCCAAGACCAATGATGGAATCTATACGGCTCGTTTCAGCGATACCCGCCAGCAGGGAACCTATGTGTTTTATGTTCAGGCCAGCGGGACCACCGGCGCCGGTATTCCTTTCAAGCGCGAAAAGATCGTCGAGAAATATGTAACCATCAAAATAGACCCGTCGTCTGTTGCGGTCGAGGCGGTTGGCCGGCCGGCCATTGAGCCGGATGATAAGGCCTATGAAATTCGCATCACGCCCAAAGACGCTCTGGGTAACTTTCTGGGCCCCGGCCATGCCGCTTCCATGCAATTGGCGGCATCTGCAGGCAAGTGGGCTGGATCCCTGCACGACCGGCTGGACGGAATCTATACGCAGATTTTATCGGTTCCCAAAGCGGTGGAACCGCAGGCTGTCAATCTCACGCTAAATGTTAAAGAAGCGACCGTAACGTTTCGTCTGGCAGATAAACTGATAGCGTCTGAAACATGGCACCCCTTCGAGGAATGGTACCTGGTGGTGGTCCTTGTTTTGCTGGTGGGGGTGCTGGTTGTGGTATGGATAAAGGGCAGATAAGGCGGCGCTGCCCACCAGAGGAGTTGTCTGTCGGCCAACAGAAAGCAGTGCTTTATAATCGAATCTAGGTCAGCCCGGTAAAATCAAAGCTGAGTTTGCCCTGGAATTTTTCAACGCGCTTGAAGATTTCCTTGAGCATGGTTTGTTCGATACGCGACAATTTCTTGGGATTGATGTAATTATTCGGCGCTATGTTTTCTTCGACCATCGCTTCGACCTGGCGCGCCAGCCGTTGCTGCATCATGTAGCTATAAGCTGTCTCCAGTTCGCTATGCTCCTCGCTACTGATCTTTTTGAGGGCCAGCAGCTGATCCAGGCGCTCATGCGTATTGGTCTCTTCAATTTGATTGTGGAGCGCATAGATTCTGGCGTAGTCGACGATCGGCTGCATGGCGGCCTTGATGTCAAAGGCATCCCGGTGCTCACCTTCGGACTCCACCACAAAGTTGCGAAAAAATCCGATCGGGGGGGTGAAATACATTGCATTTTCGGCCATGTGGCGAAAAAACCCCGGCCAGCCGCCCAGTTCCTTGAACAGGTATCGACGCAGATCGGCGATCAAACCCGCATCACCGTATCCGCATCGAAAATCAAAGAAAATGCTGGCCTGCAGCAACGCTTCGGGCTCGGCCGTATGAATCCAGCGCCGGAAATAGCTTTTCCAGGTGGACAACGGCTGGCACCAGTTGGCATTCTTGGCCATAATCCCGCCCTTGCAAAGAGCATAGCCGGCTTCATCCAGCCAGTTGCACACGCGTTCGCTGAATTTTAGAAAATATTGGGTCGCTTTTTTAAGGGAATCCGAAGGCACATCTTCAAAGATAATGGCGTTGTCCTGATCGGTTTTTAGTGTTTGTTCTTTGCGACCCTCGCTGCCCAGGATCATAAAAACAAAATTGACCGGGGGTGGGCCGAATTCGTCCAGCGCGAATTCGATGATTTTTTCCAGGATCGTATCGGAAATCGTCGTTAAAAGACCGGTCACATTGTGAGACTTGGTGCCGGTATTGATCAGTGTTTCAATTAACTGCGGCACCTGCTGCCGCACCTGAACAATCTGGTTGATAAACTTGGCCTGGATAATCTCACGGATGATAAATAACGGCGATTGCCCCTGGGCTCTGAGCAAATCTCGATTGGTGATAACACCAACGACTTTATCGTCGCTGTTGGTGACCGCCAGATGCTTGATATTTTTTCGCATCATTTTCATAAGCGCCTCGAACAGAAGCGCTTTTTCGGAAATCATGCTTAGCGGTGACGACATGATGTCGGAAACCGGCTTGAGGATATCAAATCCGGTGGCGGTCACCTTTTTTCTGAGGTCATTGTCGGTCACCACGCCGACAAATTGGCCCCTGGGCTCACGAACGAAAATGGAGCTTGTATTGTGCTCGCTCATCACCGCAGCGGCTGCCTGGATCGGCATGTTCTGATCGCAGAAAACCAGATTTTTGTTATAGATGCTTTCAACCGGCCTATTAAAAAAATCAGTGACCTGCTCTCGTGCCCTGCGATTATGGGCGATGATTTCGGCATAGGACCGATCGAGCATCCTTTTACCCAAGGTATCGGTGAAAAAGTCTGAAAAAGTGCCGTGTTTCTGGCAGGCTTCCAAAAACAGCTCCTTGGGCAAAATATAGAAATAGGAATCCTCAATCAGCCTTAGCGTTCGGATGGCAACGCCATCGTTGACCAGCATCGATATACCACCGTACATATCCCCCTCGCCCAGCATGCCGCGCAGGCTTTTTTTATCATTTTCTTCAAAATAGCGCTCAGCCGCCCCTTTTTGAATGATGTACAGGTAATCGATTTTGGAGTGCCCCTGGGCAAATAGAATGGTATCTTTGGGATAGTTGATAATAGAAACCGCCGCTGCCATTTTTTCCAGATCCGCCTGGGGAAGAAACGAAAACGGGGCCAGCTCATGCAAGAAATGAAGTGCCTGGCCGGCGGCCACCACCGATGCGTAGGATTTGTTCAGCATTCGCTTGCGGAACTTCTCGGCGAAAAATTCGTAAAAACCCGTATAGTGGGTCGCAACATCCAGAAAAACCTTTGCCGGTACGACATACACGGAAGCATCTTCAACGACTTTGACCGAACGAACAGATATGCCGGCATTCATGAGGATTGAAATGCCGCCGAAAATTTCACCCCTTTTGACGATGCCGGTCATTTCTTTTTCACCCTCGGATTCATAGAAAAGCTCTAAAATGCCTTCTTTTACGATATAAATGCACTCCAGTTTCGTTCGTCCCTGCACGGACAAATTGTGCCCGCTGGCGTAGTTTTCAGTGCTTACCGATTCAGCGATTCGCTTGCATTCAGCTGCCGGCAGCTTTGAAAACGGAACCAGCTTCGATAAAAATGTAAGGATGGGGTCTGACATACTGTCTCCTGTTCATTGCAGCAGGCGGTCATGAGCCTCGTAAAGCATAACATCGCTACCAGAAGCTGTATCAAAAATAGTAGATCACGCCCAAGAGCAAGGCGTGAGCCGACGCAAAAGCGCAGCATACAGGCAAGTATGTGAGCATTTCAAGGAGGCTCAGAACATCGCTATTGGGCGTTAGATGCATTTTTGAGCTTTCTAATAAAATCTGCAACGATCGGTCCTACCGTAACATACCCGGCGCCATGTGCCAATCCGAATACTATTTCGTACCGATAGCCTCACGACGCAATTGACACTGCAATCCAATTCATTTATAGTAGCATGCCGTCAAATAATTCGTCCTTTCCCTGCTAAGCGGGCATACAGAAGGTGACCAGTGACTCCCAAAGCCAGAAAAAATAAACGCTTGGTCGGTTTATTTCTGCTGGGCAGCGTTGTTTTCAATTACCCACTGCTGTCACTGTTCAACCTCAAAACCAGTATCTTCGGTGTGCCCCTGCTCATACTCTATATCTTCAGCGCCTGGGTTATTTTGATTCTGCTGGCAGCCATGGCGACCAGAACTCGCGGAAAACCCCGATCAAAATCCATTGATAAAACTGGGCCGTAACAGATGTTAGAAACCGGGGTCATACTTTTTGTATCATTTGCCTACATGGGGTTGCTTTTCGCCATCGCTCATTACGGTGATAAACGTGCCGATGCCGGGCGCAGCATCATCAGCAACCCCTACATCTATGCACTTTCTATGGCCGTTTATTGCACGGCCTGGACTTTCTATGGCAGCGTCGGTCTGGCCGTCGGCAGCGGATTGGGCTTTTTAACCATTTATATCGGGCCGACGC
The DNA here is from genome assembly GCA_050123735.1 of Desulfobacterales bacterium. Lineage (GTDB taxonomy): Bacteria > Desulfobacterota > Desulfobacteria > Desulfobacterales > JAHEIW01 > JAHEIW01. Next base: position 4,452 of record JASFGN010000008.1, read on the forward strand.
TGATGGCGTTGCTGGGCTGGTCTGTCTGGCAGAAAATTATCCGCATCAGCAAGGTTCACCGCATTACTTCCATCGCCGATTTTATTGCCTCCCGCTACGGTAAAAGTTCCGCCCTCGGTGGACTTGCCACCAACATTGCGGTCATCGGTGTCATCCCTTATATAGCGCTGCAGCTCAAAGCCATCTCAACCGGTTTTTTACTGATCACGCAATATCCCGAGGTATCGGTTTCATTCAGTTTTTCCGACGTTCCGGTTATGTACGACCCGGCATTTTATATCGCCCTGCTGCTGGCCGTTTTTGCCATCCTATTCGGCACCCGTCACCTGGACGCCACCGAGCGACATGAAGGCCTGGTGGCGGCCATCGCCTTTGAATCGATCGTCAAGCTGGCCGCATTTTTGACCGTCGGGATATTTGTGACCTACTTTATCCACGATGGTTTGGGTGACCTCTTTCAAAAAGCCGCCAGATTTGCCGATGCCCAAAATACCCTTGGCGGGGAATCCGGCAGCGTTGGATCGCTCATTTTTGATAAATACCTGACAATCAAGGGCCAGGGGTTCAGCTATACGGACTGGAGCCTGTATTTGTTGATCTCCATGCTGGCAATTATATTTTTGCCGCGCCAATTTCAGATCGCCGTCGTCGAAAATGTCAATGAAGAGCACCTTAACAAAGCGATCTGGTTATTTCCGCTTTATCTTCTGGCCATCAACATATTTGTCTTGCCGGTGGCGTTCAGCGGGATATTGCATTTCCCGGACGGCGGCGTCGATGCCGACTTTTTCGCCCTCACGCTTCCGATGGCCGAGCGTCAACAGCTATTGGCCATGTTTGTGTACCTGGGTGGCATGTCGGCTGCAACCGGCATGGTCATCGTCGAAACCATTGCGCTGAGCACCATGATCTGTAACGATCTGGTTATGCCGGTCCTGCTGCGGCTGCCCATCGAAGAGATGGGCCTGCGGCAGGACTACAGCGGGCTGCTGCTGACGATTCGCAGATGCAGCATCGTTTTAGTTCTGCTGCTGGGTTACGCCTATTTTCGCACCATCGGCGAATTCTATGCCCTGGTTTCCATGGGCCTGGTCTCCTTTGTAGCGGTTGCCCAGTTTGCACCGGCCCTGCTGGGCGGCATCTTCTGGAAGAGCGGCACGCGTTCCGGCGCCGTCTGTGGACTGCTGGCCGGATTCGCCGTGTGGATTTACACGCTTTTCCTGCCCTCCCTGGTGCCGGCCGGCATCATCGCCGAGAATTTCGTTGAACAGGGACCGTTGGGCATCGAGCTGCTCAAGCCGTTTGAACTATTTGGCTTGCAGGGCTTCCATCAAATATCCCATGCGGTTTTCTGGAGCCTGCTGGCAAACACCGGTGCGTACGTCGGTGTATCCATTTTGAGCCGTCCGCGCACCATCGAGCATACCCAGGCCGCTTTGTTTGTAGACGTTTTCAGATATTCCGGTGCAGCCGCTGAATCCCACTTCTGGCGCGCAACGGCCAATTTGCCGGATCTGAAATCCCTGTTGATCCGCTTTTTGGGCCGGCAGCGCACCGATGAGGCCCTGACCGAATACGCCGACAAACGCAAACTCAGCTGGAATTATCTGGTAACCGCCGATGCCAATCTGGTCAGCTATGCCGAAAGATTGCTGGCCGGCGCCATTGGTTCGGCATCCGCCCGGGTCATGGTCGCCTCGGTTGTCAAAGAAGAATCCCTGGGTATCGAGGAAGTCTTGAATATCCTCGATGAAACCCGGCAGGTGATTGCCTACAGCCGGGAACTTGAGAAAGCCACCGCCGAGCTTCAGGAAGCCAATCGCCGTCTCAAGGATCTGGACCGCCTCAAAGACGAATTTATCTCAACCGTTACACACGAGTTGCGCACCCCGCTGACTTCGGTTCGCTCTCTGGCTGAAATTCTGCACACCAATCCGGATATTGGCGCAGACCAGCATAAAAGCTTTACCGGTATCATCATCAAAGAAAGCGAGCGCCTGACCCGTCTGATCAACCAGGTGCTGGATTATGAAAAAATCGAATCCGCCCAGATGGAATGGATCATCTCTGAAACCGATATCAAAGAAGTCATTCAGGATGCGGTGGCCAGCACCCGCCAACTGATCGAAGATAAAAACATCACCATCGATTATGAATTGACCGACAATCCCCCTCTCATTTCCGGCGATCGTGACCGGCTGGTACAGGTCATGGTCAACCTGATTTCAAATGCCGTCAAATTTTGCGACCCCGATCGCGGTAAAATAATCATTCGCCTGACAGCCAGCGAACGGCAGGTGCAGGTCGATGTCCGGGACAACGGCATCGGCATCCGAACACGGGACCAGGACAAAATTTTTGAAAAATTTCATCAGATAAAAGACCCCGCCCGGGGCCGGCCTTACGGAACGGGCATCGGTCTGACCATCAGCAAGCGCATTATTGATTTCCACCACGGAAAGATATGGGTTAAAAGTAAACCCGGCATGGGATCAACTTTTTCTTTTACGCTGCCCACTTCCCGTTAAACCGCCCCCACTTCTTAATGCCCGATCCCTATAGTATCAGGCAAACCGTTCAGGGTGCCGGGTTCAGAGGCTCAAAGGTTTACGACTTCGGTCCTCTGATTTCCGATATTTATCTTCTGCAATCAACCTCTGACCCTTTGAACCCTGAAGCTTTGAACCTTTAAAACTTCTGTCTGGCATAGAACGTTTTCTGGGAAGCCGCCAGAGCCTGCTTGAGGGTAAAAATTTTCTGCTGCGACAGCAGCGGCAAAAATTTCAGAAACATTTCACCGGTCGCCACAGCATCACCCATGGCGGTGTGACGCGCCAGGATCTGGACCCCCAAGCGCTTGGCAATCGCTTCCAAATTGTGGTCTTCATGGGACGGATGGACGACCGCCGACAGTAATAATGTATCCAGCACCGGATTCACAAAGCGCAACCCGGTTTGGGCCTCCTTTAATTGCAAAAACCGCATATCAAAAGCCGCGTTGTGAGCCACCAGAATCGTGTCTTTGGCGAAGTCATAAAACATCGGCAGCACTTCATTGATGGTCGGCATCCCCTCTAACATCTCGGGATGAATGCCATGTATCCTTACCGAAGTCCAGGGCACCGAGCGTTTGGGATCCACCAGTTGCTCGAAGCGCTCATTTTGCAGCAAGCGGCCATTGACGATGCGAACGGCCCCGACGGAGATGATTTCATCGCCCTCGGTGGGGTTCAAACCGGTGGTTTCCAGATCGAAGACCGTGTAGGTCAGCTTCGACAAATTGCGGTTCTGCGCTTCCGGTTGTTCCTCCACCTGCAAAAACATATCAAAATCATAAAACTCCGGGCGGCTTTCCGGAATGATCGTTAACGAACGCGCTTTTTCGGGCCGCATCAGGTAGGGAACGGGCAGAAAAAAGCGCACATAAAACATATTTTTCAGACGCTTGGAAGCATATATACCGATTTCACCGTTGTGATGATCAATAACTTGCCTGAGTGTTAACGAAAGGCCCTCTTCTTCGACCATCAGCGGCCGGGTTTCCCAGGCCTTCATGATATCGGCCTTTATCGGCTGACCCGACCAGAGCAAATCCAGGCCGACAAAACGCCTCAACTCAGTCAAGCGACAGGTAATCTCAGTTACGCCGGTGGCGGCGTGGATCTGCTGAATGACGAACAACAACGCCAGCAGAAAGGAAGAATGGTCGACACTGACCGTATGCTCGGCGGACAAATTATCTTTTAAAATCCTTAGTGTTAGATTTTGGCGACATCGCACCTGCAGCATTTCAAAAAGGTCGCGCACCGCAACCCGGGCCAGCGGCCACTGATTGTGCATGGGATGCGACGACAGCGTTGGGTCACGCTCCAGAATGCTGCCGATGTTCAGCGACTCTTTGTGAATAATCTGCTTGAGCGTTTCGAGACGAGTGACATCCATATCCGGATAATCCAGAATGGTTTCAATGGCCGAACGGATACCGGCAAATGAGGCCCGGATACTGCGGGTAAAGGATTGTAAGGTGAGGTTTAAATAATTTTGAGATTCGAGCTGCTGAGTGATATCGGTCAGAATCAGAATCAAACCGGAATAATGCTTGCGGTAGTCCAGGACCGGCACCGTCTCGACCCGAAGCAACGTATTTTCGGCTCCCGGGGAGACAAAATGAGAAACCACATTCGGTTCTTCGTTTTTTAATTTTTCAGTGATCTGATCGATGGTATGCCGCATCAGGTTTTCGTCAAAAACTTCGTAAACAGAACGCCCCAGGCCGATAAAACGCACGGATCTTTCATGACCGCGATCATCCTGACTCGACAGCAGCATTTTTGCGCGGTTGTTGTACAGCAGGATCCGCCCGTCAGGGTTGCTGACAATCACCCCTTCAGGCAACTCCGACATAATGGCCGCCAGGATATTTTTCTCTTCCTCCGATTGGGCCCTGGCACTGTTAACCCGACCCTCGATATCATTTAACAGGGATTCGTAATGCGCCGCCCCTTCGTTTAATCGATCGCAAAGTTGCTGAATCTCAGCGGCACCGGCAATATCAAAGCGATGGGAGGGATTGGTGGGATTCACCAGCGATACTTGCTCGCTAATTTTACGCAATGGCCGAATGTATTTGCGCAAAATCAGGTCTATGAATAGGGCACCGGTCAGCAACAACAAAACGGCAAGGATAAGAAGCGGTCCGAAATGATCCTTTATGATGCCCAGTAAAAAGGTGAGCGCTTCGGAAGATAGCTGCGTTTTAAACCAGACAGCGAAACCAATGCAAATGATCAGCCAGGCAGCAACAGATAGCGCAATCACCTGCCAGAATTTATGTCCCCGTTTTTTCATGCGTATTTTCTAGCAGCTCTTTGACCTTGGCCACAACTTCTGCATTCGAAAACGGTTTGACAATATAGGCATCCGCCCCGAGTGCCATGCCCTTGGCAATTTCAACCTCGCGGCCCTTGGCTGTCAGGAAAATGATTTTTACATGTCGAAATTCAGGGTTCAAACGCACGATTTCACAGACTTCATACCCATCAATTCCGGGAAGCATAATATCCAGCAGGATAAGATCCGGCTTGTATTTTAAGATAATGTCCAGGGCATCTTCGCCGTTCTTGGCAACAATGACATTGTAGCCCTGCTGCTCCATCAAAAATTGGATCGGAACGACAATGCTGGGCTCATCATCTACGATGAGTATTTCTTTGGGCATAGTAATTCCACTTTATTCTTTTTTGGCTTTGGCGTAGCCGATGCCGGTCAGCGCTTCCTCCATTTCGTCCAGAATAGCAGGATCATCGATAGTCGCCGGCACATTGTAGGGTGTATTGTCGGCGATTTTCTGAATGGTGCCGCGCAAAATTTTGCCGGAGCGCGTTTTCGGCAGACGCTTGACCACCGTGGCGGTTTTAAAAGAAGCCACCGGCCCGATGCGCTCCCGAACCATCTGGATGACCTCTGCGATGATCTCGGCCGAAGCCCGTTCGACACCGGCATTCAGCACCATAAACCCCACGGGCACCTGTCCCTTGAGTTTGTCTTCGACCCCTAAAACCGCGCATTCGGCCACATCCGGGTGATCTGCCAGAACTTCCTCCATCGCGCCGGTGGACAACCGGTGACCGGCAACATTGATAATGTCATCGGTGCGGCTCATCACGAAAACATAGCCGGCATCATCAATAAAGCCGGCATCCGCGGTTTTGTAGTATCCGGGAAATTCTTCCATGTAGGCCGCCAAAAAGCCCTTATCGTTGTTCCACAGTGTGGGAAGGGTGCCCGGCGGCAACGGCAGCTTGGCCACCAGGGCGCCGATTTCTCCGGGCGCAACCGGCTGGCTGTTTTCGTCAACCACCTGCAGGTTCCAGCCCGGGGCCGCCTTGGTGGGCGAGCCTTCTTTAACCGGAAAATGGTGCAGCCCCAGACAATTGCCGGCGATGGCCCAGCCGGTTTCCGTCTGCCACCAGTGATCGATGACCGGCACGTTCAGGCTTTTTTCGGCCCATTTGAGCGTATCCGGGTCCAGTCGCTCACCGGCCAGAAAAAGCGCCTTAAAATTCGACAAATCGTAATTTTTCATCAGCTCCGCCCTGGGATCTTCGCGTTTGATGGCGCGAAATGCGGTTGGCGCCGTAAACATGACTTTGACATTGTGTTCCGAGATCACACGCCAGAAAACACCGGCATCCGGCGTTCCCACCGGTTTGCCTTCGAATAGAATCGTGGTGCATCCTTTCAATAAAGGCCCGTAGACGATGTAGGAGTGGCCCACAACCCAGCCGACATCCGAAGCCGCCCAATAAACATCACCGGCATCCACATTGTAGATGGCACCCATGGTCCATTTTAATGCCACCATGTGCCCGCCGTTGTCACGCACCACGCCTTTGGGCACGCCGGTGGTTCCGGAAGTATACAGAATGTAGAGCGGATCCGTAGCCGCCACCGGCACACAGTCATGAGGCTGGGCTTTGCCCATCACATCATCCCAATCCAGGTCGCGCCCGTCTATCATCGAGGCGGTTTCCATGGGCCGCTGTTTGATGATACAATATTCCGGCTTGGTATCGGCCATATCAATGGCCTTATCAAGCAACGGTTTGTAAGCGATAACCCGTTTGACTTCGATACCACAGGAAGCGGACACAATCACCTTGGGCTTGGCATCATTGATGCGCACCGCCAGTTCTTTGGCGGCAAACCCGCCAAAGACCACTGAATGCACCGCGCCGATACGGGCGCTGGCCAGCATGGCAATCAACGCCTCAGGGATCATCGGCATGTAGATCAGGACCCGATCGCCCTTGGTCACGCCCTGGGCGGCCAGCGCGCCGGCAAACAGCGCCACCTCGTCCCGCAGCTGGTTATAGGTGAATTTCTTGATGGTATCGGTAACCGGGGAGTCATAGATCATTGCATTTTGCTCACCCCGGCCGTTTTCGATATGATAGTCCAGTGCGTTATAGCAGGTGTTCATTTGCCCGCCGCTAAACCAGCGATAAAAGGGCTTGTTGCTGTCATCCAGCACTTTGTCCCACTTTTTGTACCAATGGCAGTCTTCAGCCGCCGCCCCCCAGAAACCGTTTGGGTCTTCGATGGATTGTTTATGGGCAATGTCGTAAGGGTTTGCCATAAGTATTCTCCTTTGCTCGAATGGTTAAGCGTTAGGTTTCAGGTGTCAGGTGTCAGGTGTCGGTAGCAAGCCTGTAATCAGGTGTCGGTCAACTCTTCTGGGTCGAGGTTAGATTTGGTGCTTCGTATTCAGTTGTCTGTGATCTGTCGCCTGACCTCTGTTCTCTGAAGTCTGACACCTGACACCTGAAACCTGAAATGGGTTCTTCCATTTCAAATAGGATCCGGTATTTCCGTATTAGATCTCCAACTATGAATCTTTCACCTTCTGCTTTAAAAACTCTAAATGCTTGCGGATGCCTTTATCGGTATTCGGCTCGTTGCTGAAAAGACGCTTTAGAAAACCGGGCGGATCATCGATTTCCGGATCCAGCTCCAACCCTTTCTCGTAATCGGCAATCGCTTTTTCATATTGCCCCAGGTGGCTGTAGGCGGATCCCCGGTTGACATAGGCATTGGCCAGCTCGGGATCGATTTCAAGCGCCTTGTTGTAGTCCGCCAGCGCTTCTTCATAACGCTTTAGGGTATTGAGGGCATTGGCCCTTCCCAGCCAGCCATCGGCCCTGGTCGGATCGATGCGGATGGCCCGGTTGAAGCTTTCCAGGGCTTTTTCCGGCCGATTGAGATTGAGGCTGGACACACCATCCAGGACAGCATCCTGATAATCTGATACCCCCAGACCGCAGCCGGCAACCAGGAACACTAAAATTGTTAAAATCAATACGAGTCGGCGCATTATTTCAGAGAACAGATTCCCTCTAGCGGGGATGAACACACCCCCCTTTTTGACTTTAGTTGAATGATACCGGGTCGGACGGGGAGGCGCGCGCCTCCCCGTCTTTCTAAAACCCAATTAATCCCGGTTAGGGTCTACCCGTCAGATGCCGGATTGCCCTCGAGAAGAGGACTCGTCAACTACCGGTACTTCTTCGTAAATATCGTGCTTCAAGGCCTCGAAGTCGGTGGTGATATTGGTCGACATCTGCAGCTTGTAGGCCAGGAACCACATCATGCCGATACCCAAAATCCACCAGACAATCTGCCAGATCCAGATGGACGGCATGCCATTGGGCCAGGTCGACGGATCCATGGGATTGCCGAATATGGTGTTGCCGATCACACAGAACGGACCGATGGCAAACAGGAACCAGATAAGGGCAAAGGCCCAGCCCCATTTAATCAGCCCTCTCTTGTCTTCAGGCAACCCGGCATGCGTCTTGACGAATTGATGCCATTCGATCCGGAATGTATCCTCGGATTCCTTGGGCTGCGTAAACAGGCTGATGATAATGGCAACCGGCAGGTTGAACAGAATGCCCCAGCCCGCGCAGTAAATCGTCAACGGGTTGTAACCCCAGGGCAGCCCCAGATCAAACCGGAAGGTCAAAAAGACCGCAATCATCCCGCAGATCAGACCGGTGACCACGCCCTGACGCGTCAGGAACCTCCAGTAGCAGACCGAAATCAGAGCCGGGTACATCATAAACCCGTAAGAGGTCGCAAAAGCGCCCAGCATCACGATGGCCCCGGGCACCAGACTGGCAAAAATCAAGGCCGAACCCACCACGATCAAAACGGTGATGCGGCCCCAGTAGGTTTGCCCGGTTTCGGACATGTCTTTTTTAATGTAGCGTTTGACGATGTCGCGGGTCAGCATACCGGAGGCGGTCGACATATAGGCCGCACCGGTGGACTGCATGGCTGCCAGCGCGCAGATGGCCAGCAGACCGACGAGGAACGGAGCGGTGTCTTTCATCAGATGGATCAGATACGGCACCAGGTTGGCCTGTTTGCCACCCACCAGATTGGCAAGAGGCAGGATGGTTTCAGCAGCTCCTTCGGGCTTGTACAATGACAACACCCAGCCGCCCATGCTCTGCATGGTGGTGAAGATAAACAGGGCAAAACCGATTCCCAGGGTGGAGGCCCACACCTGCTGCAGCGGAAACGGTCGGGGGTTTTTGTTGGCAAACGACCACATCGAAAAAGCCGGTGAGGCGTGAATCCCCATCAGGGCAAACATGTAGGTCAAAATCATGAATCCGGTCCAGGTGCCGCCCACGGCCGTGGCCTGAGAAGGCACGAACTGAATAACGCCCGGCACGGCCACCAGGTTGGAATATCCATCCGGGGTCAGATTGATGATGGATTTTTTATTGGCCAGAAAGACTTTGACCGCTTCCGGATCCGCCCACTGGGGCACCGCCGTTCCGCCGCTGTTGATCCAGGCGACGACATCACCGTATTTGGAGGTCATCGAGTCCCAGCCGCCGCAATAATTGACGGCAATAATGCCGATGCCGATGATACCGCCCCAGAGCAGAATACACTGGGCCGTGTCCACGTAGGCCACCGAGCGCAGGCCGCCCAGGGCCACGTACAACAGCACGACAATGGCCAGCAGCCACATGCCCACATTAACCGAGAACAGGCCGTCGGTTAAGATGTTAAACAACACCCCTGAGGCCCGCAGCTGAATTCCCAGATAGGGAATACTGAAAAACAGCGCCACGATCACCGTCAAAATACGCATGGCCTCTGAGTTAAAATAACCATGATACATCTCCCCCGGGGTCACATACCCGTAGCGTTTGCCGATCAGCCACTGGCGTTTAAGAAACAGCACGCCCGTGAACGGAATGGTCAGCACGTAAAACGATGCATACCCATAGGGCAGCCCATCCCGCCACATCAGAGCCGGGTGACCGACAAAGGTCCAACCGCTAAAGGAGGTCGCTGTGGCTGCCAAAACGAATACCCAGATATTGAGCTGGCGTCCGGCAATAAAATAGTCGGTTCCTTTCTTGGCAATCAGGTAGCCACGGACTCCGATGGTAATGCAGTATCCCCAGTAAAGGAGAACAAAAAAGAACAGCCAGTAAATATGAGTAGCCATGTTCTTCTCCTTTCACAGAT
>JASFGN010000009.1:0-14039 GCA_050123735.1 Desulfobacterales bacterium
CTTCGATATTTACAATTCGACCATTGATCGTGTAAATAATGACGGCGCAACCCACTGAGCAGTAAGGACAAACACCGGGCGTAAGTTTCGCTTTATCCAAACGAAATTCTTTAGGTTTCATTAATGCTCCTGTGAGCTTGAACATGCATTGTGATAAACCGAACTTTGTATTTTTTATGATACCTGGACAAATGTGTCTATTGAAAATGATGGAAGGCCTGCGAGCCGGCAATCAAAGCTGCGCCGATGGCACCGGTGACTTGCGCTTTAGGCGACACCTCGATGGGATATCCCAGCTTATCTTCCAGGGCGCTGACCACTCCTTTGTTTTTGGCCACACCGCCGGTCATCATCACCGGTGCCGCCAGGCCGATGCGGCCGGCCATGGCCGCCACCCGGGCGGCGATCGAGGCGTGGATGCCGGCGATGATATTTTCGCGGCGCTCGCCCTTGGCGATCAGGGAGATGACTTCAGACTCGGCGAAAACCGTGCACAGGCTGCTGATCCTGGCCGGCGTGTCGGCCTTCAATGAGACCTCGCCAAAATCATCGATGTCCACCTCCAGCGCCCGGGCCATGACCTCCAGAAAGCGGCCGGTCCCGGCCGCGCACTTATCATTCATGGCAAAATCCTGAACACCGCCGTTGGCGTCGGCGACAATGGCTTTGCTGTCCTGGCCGCCGATGTCGATGATCGAGCGCACCGCAGGATTCAGATAATGGGCACCGGCGGCGTGACAGGTGATCTCGGTAATGGCCCTGTCGGCGATGGTAACACTTTTGCGCCCGTAGCCGGTAGCAATAATACGATCTACGGCAGCGGCATCGATCCCGAGCTCGGAGATGATCTTCTCAAAGACCTTTTTGCCGGCGTCCTGAGCGTTGTAGCCGGTCGACATGACCGTGTCGGCGATCAGTTTGCCTTCCTCGACCACCGCCGCCTTGGTGGTGATCGAGCCCACGTCAATGCCCACTGTAATCATCGGCTCACCCCTTTGATTGCGGATTTTGGATTGCGGCCTGCGACGAGCTCAGCCGAGTCGATTGCGGATTTATGGATGTTGAATCCCATCGACCTGACGCCTTGCACCTTATGCCGTGTGCCTTGCGCCGTTCCCCCTGCTCCCTGCCCCCTGCCTGACACCTGAAAGCCGATCACGACCTGTTCTTGAGCATCTCCATAAACGCGTCGATGCGGGTTTCGATCTGACTTTCCGAAAAGCTGCGTTCATCGACCATATCGGCTTCCAATAACAGAGTCGGAATAGCGCTTTTTTGCTGAACGATTTTCTGAATATCATACTGTCCCAGAGAATAGGGTTTGCAGCTGCGATTGGAATGCATCACCAGCCCGTCGACATCATATTTGGCAATCATTTGCAGAATGCTTTCTGCCATCTGGTCCACGCTGATATTCAGGTAAACACGCGTATACCCTTCTGCCATGGAGTCCAAAAAATGATCTTCCTTGAGGTATTTCATGTTGCTGCACCAGGCAGACGTGTAGGTATCCGCCACCAGGCAGGCGCTGCGGGCGGCAAATTTTTCAGACAGCCAGCGCGTGCGGTACCAGACCGGCAGGTTGTCCCACAAAAGCCGGTAGCGCTCGTCGGCGACGGCACCGATGCCGGCGGCCACCCGCTCTTCCATCTCCTTTAAGAGCCCCCGGTAATAGTCGACGGCTGTCTGCGTGCCGCGCAGGGTGACAATCAATGCCAGATGAAAAAAGGCGTCAAAGGCGCTCAGCGGCGCCGGGCGATGCATGGCGGTATCCAGCACGGCCTGCCACAGGCGCTGGCACTCGATGGATAGGCGCCCGACTTCGGCCATGCGGTCCGGATCGGCTCTACGGCCGCAGTTCTGCTCGAGAAATTCGATATATTCGCTGATCTGGGCGCGGACGTAATTTTGGGCCGCTTCAGAAAATTCGGTGTGGCAAAACGGTGTGTCCAGAATAAACAACGGCACCTTGTAGTGTCGCGCCTGAATTTCATACCACTTCATCACCGTGCCGCAGATATTGTTGCAGCAAACCAGCATATCCGGCCGGGGCAACCCGCCGATGGGACCGCCATTAATGGCAGCGGCGCCGATGTCGGCCCGGGCGTACGAGCACAGGTCGCGCGAATATCCCATGGACTCCGCCCGCTGGCAGAGATCAACGCCCATTTTGGCCGCTCCGATCATGGCGCCGTGATTTTCCGGATAGACAGGGATGACATCCATGGCGATCAGCGGCTCAACCGGGCCGCCGCTGGTGATCCAGGCCACCTTTTTGCCGGTCTGCCCGGCAGTCTTGGCCTCGATATAATATGCGGTCATGATCTCTTTCATGCGCCTGACGCTTTTGATCTTGCGCTTGTCCGCATCGAGATCTTTATGGTTTTGCTTTTCAGACATCCTTACATCCATCGGAGGCATACATTTTGGTATTTCGACGATTAAAATCTTTGTCTGACATAGAGATTGGGGTAAATAGCCGTTTTCGAATGAACATTTTAGAGACGCTCTATAAATGCCTCCAGTCTGGTGGTCAACTGTTCGGTTGATATCTGGTGTTCCTCGATCTCCAGCAGCAGGCTGGGAATGCCGGCGCGCTCCAAGAATTCTTTGAGATACGGAAAATCAAACGCGTGCGGATCGCAAAATTTGAGCAATACAAAGATAACCCCCCGCGCCCGCGTATCGTCGACGATTTTCAGAAGATGATCGCCCCGGCTCGAGCAATCCCGGTGTTTGGCCGGGCAATTGATGCGCTCATAGTACCGCCGGGCGATAGCCTTCAGCGGATCATCCTGCACATCGATGGCGCCTTCAGCAGAGCGGGAGCCGGTGCAAAAATCGTCCCCCACGACGGTCCCGCCGGCAGCTTCGATGTGCCGGTAAATATCCGGCATGCTGCAAATGCCACCGGTGAGCACCAGCGGTATTTTTTTGATGCCGGCTTCGGCTTGATGCGCATCGAGCCCTTCGCAAATTTCGGCCAGGCGCTCGCACAGCTCACCCCGGTCCATGACCATCGAGGCCCTGGCGATGGCATGCAGGTCACTGCTGCTGATGGGCGCCGGCTGCCGGCTTCTGAGGGCATACAGACGCCGCAGATCCGATCGAATTTGATTGAAAATATCAATTGCTTTTTTCAGCTCGCGCTCGGTAATGTCGACCCCCAGCCCGCCTTCGAGCTCGATACGAAATTTTTTCAGCACGGCAAGCATATATTGTTCGGCGCTGCGGGTGTTTAATTTGACCGGCAGCACCAGATCCAGATGAAAATCAAAGCCGGTGTTCAAGCGCCAGATATCGGATAAGCGCTGAATGGAATCGCAGGTGTGGGGAAAGACGGTCCCGTCTAAAAAACCCAGCCGGCCGGCGAGGGCATCATCCAGGGCGGCCCGCACCAGGCTGCAGCAATAGGCCTGCAGGTGGGCATCCGCCCGGGCTGGCGTTTGCCCGCCGCCCAAAATGCGATACGGCAGCACGCCGGCCGCCCAGATGATTTCTTCGGGTGCATAGGAGCAAAAATAACCGACAACCTTGGACCGGGTGCGGGCCTTCCAGGCCCTGGCGTAGCCGATTGGATCTGTGGCGATATCATAAAAAGGTGTCATGCGTTCCATTCGAATGTTCCGATTTTATTATTTTTGCTTGACTCTGATACAATGTAGCTTTAATGTAGCTTTATTAGATATGCGACCATAATGCAATCTATAAATTAGAAACGTAATTTCAGTATCTTATAATACCTTCTATTCACTGATGGCCCATCAACGACCGTATAGAAAACCCAAACACGCTTTTTGACACAACCATCTTAAAAGAAGAGGCATTTCACAGTGGCCAACGCAAAAAATCAAAATAAGAAAACGGTTGAGAACAAAAAAGATTCCGCTGCTGACACACCGAATAGCAAGGTGAAGTTTGAAATATACGGCGAAGAGATGATCGAAAAGCGGGTCAAATCCAGTGGCAACAGCGGCCGGGTGTATCTTCCGCCCAACTGGGTCGGTCATAAGGTCAAAATCATCAGAACCGATTAACTTTTCCAAGCGATAAGGAATTTGCCCGTGGAAAATTTTCACATAAGACGCCTGAAGGCCGATGATGCGGATGCCATCACCGAAATTTACGCCGCCATTACGCGGCGGTCGGTGGAACCGGATTTTAAACGGGTGGTCGAAGGCCATGCCCAAAATGGAGAAGAAGCCTGTTTTGTCGCCGAACACGAGGGCAAGGTCGTGGGATTTATGATCAGCTATATTCTGACGGCCGGTTTTGGCGAAACCAAAAGTGCCTGGATTGCAACCGTGGGCGTGGATCCCGAGTTCATGGGCCAGGGGATCGGTGCTGAAATGGCCCGCAAAACGTTTGAAATCTACAGGGACACCGGCATAGAAAAGGTATATACCACCGTCCGCTGGGATTCGACCGATTTGCTCTCCTTTTTTAAAACCCTCGGTTTCGACCGCAGCGAATTTATCAATTTGAAGAAAGCAATCAATTAGCAACTGGCAGCTGGCTGTTGGCTGTTGGTCACCGGCTCTTTTTGTCAATGATTGATCTAAATATAGAAGCTGCTTTTTATTTGGATTATGAGGCACAATAAAAAAACCGAGGACGAGAACGAGGACGGTTAAGCCCACAGAACATTCGTCCTCCTTGTCGTCTTCGTACTCGTCCTCGAAATCCCAAACCTGCCAGACACCTGCAGCGCGCAACCCACTCTCTTTTCACACAGAACGCACAGATCCGCCCGCCTCGCCTTGCTCGCATGGCGGGCGTGGGATCACAGAGAGATCAAAATTTTTAGCTATATGAATTCAATTAATGCAAATTTGAACCCGTTATGAATTCGTTTTAACTTGTCTGTATTTGTCCGTGTGGGTCCGTGGCGATTTTACATTCAACAGTTCGCAACGCGCAGGTGGAGCCATCCAGCAGTAAATGACGTCAGGTTATTGAACCAGGCGGACACCCAGATCGTAGGCCTTGAGGTTTAACGCCAGCATATCGCTGGACAGGGATGCGCTGATGCCGGCTTCAAAATCTTGCCGATCGATCGGCAATGCACCCAGGCCGGCAGCAGCGCCGATCAATACGATGTTGCCCAAAATGGGTTTCCCCAGCTCCAGGGCCTTTTCCGTGGCCTCTAAAAACCGGCAATCGGCAGACAACTCGGCGATCCATGCTTTGAGCCTGTCCATCGGCGGGTATGGCTGCTCACCTGAAATCACACCGATGGCGTGAACCGGCCGGGTATTACACACCACCCTGACATTCGGATTGCCGTAATGGGTCAAGACACGGATGGCTTCGGTGGGCTCCAGCGCAATGACCAGATGGCAGCGGCCTTTTGGAATTTGCGGCGACCAGTGCGAATGGGATGAAATGCGCAAATGGCTCGTCACCGACCCGCCGCGCTGCGATGCGCCGAAGGTTTCGCCAATGATCGTATTGAATCCCTTGCGGGACAAAATGTTGCCGACCACCCTGGAGGCCATCACATTGCCCTGACCACCGACACCGGTGATGATGACATTGTAGGGATCGTGCGGCAGGCTGACAGGTTTCATGCGCTGGCAACCTCCTTTTTACGGATGGCGCCCGACGGACAGATCGATGCGCACACGCCGCAGCCGACACAGATGACCTCATCGATGCGCGACACCTGGCGTTCCGGGTCCCAATTCAGACCGGGGCATTTAAATATCCGTGTACACAGTTGATTGCAGCCGCACTCCTGCCCCAGGCAGATGCTCTCATCCACGGCGACCTCAAACATTTTTCGGCTTTTTTTCTCGGGACTCAGGGCACAGATCTGTTTTAACAGCAGAACCTTGAGGCCTTTTATGTCAAAGAGCTCCAGAAGCGTCCGACGGGTTTTTTCGATGTCAAAGGGGTCAGACACTCTGACCTCGGCCCCTATGGCCTCACAGATTCCGGCGATATCCAGGGCCGGGACCTGATGGCCCCCGGCATCCACCGGCAGGCCCGGGTGGGGCTGAAAACCGGTCATGGCGGTGCCGCTGTTGTCCAGCACCACCAGGGTGATATCCGATTGGTGGTGAGCGGCATTGACCAGCGCCGGCAGGACCGCGTGGAAAAAAGTGGAATCCCCCACGGTGGCCAGTACGGGCTGATTCAGGCCGAATTGGGCCAGTTTACCAAAGCCGCTGGCAAGCCCGACGCCGCTTCCCATGGCATGCAGCGTCTTCAGCGTGTTAAAGCCGGTGGGCAGCACCGCCAGTGAATAGCAGCCGATATCACCGCACACAAATCCATCGCGTGCGTCCATCTGCAGGGCATTGTGAATCGACCAGAACGAGGCGCGGTGGGGGCAGCCGGCACAAAAGGTCATCTCGCGGCCGGGCGCTCCCAGATGGGCCACCTCCTGTGCTCTTTTGGCGTAGTCTTCAGGCACGGGTGTGTAGTCCACTGTCAAAATTTTGGATATGGCCGCGGCCACCCGATCCGGATTCATTTCATCGGTCGCCGGCAGATGACCGTCGCGCTTACCGTAAAAGGTTTTGGGCCCTATATTGGATGCCCGCTCGGCGGCGATGACTTTGACATTTTCCTCCAGAAACGGAATGACCTCTTCGACGATCAGAATCCGATCGGTCATGCCGAGGTATTTTTCCACCAGGCGCGGCGGCAGCGGCCAGGTGGTGCCCAGCTTGAGCAAACCGACCCGATCGGCCACATTTAGCAGGTGGACGGCCTCCTGGCTGTATAAATGGCAGGCGCTGCTGGTGATCACCAAAAGCTCGGGCGTTTCAGGGCCGCTGTAAGTGTTGAACGAAGATTCTTCAAACCGGGCCACGGCCTGCTTTAATTTGTCCTGCTGCCGCGCATGCCGGTAAGGCACCGGCAGGCTCGACATGGGGCCTTCCAAGGGATCCAGCATCGATCCGCCGTGCTTGAAATGGGCCTTTTTTTCGACCGGTTTTATATCGCCGAAAACCACGTTGCCGCTGGCATGCGAAAGCCGGGTGACACTGCGGATCAGCACGACATTGCGGATCTCTTCGGAGAGCTCGAAAGCCATTTTGACGATATCTTTGGCTTCCTGAAAATCACCGGGTTCGAGCAGCGGCAGCTCCAGCATGCGCGCAAAATGCCTTGATTCGCCCTCGTTGGCGCTGGAAAGCGCACCGGGATCATCGCAGTGAACGATCACCATTCCGCCCCGGATGCCCGTCAGCGCCAGATGCAAAAGGAAATCCGAGCCGACGTTGATCCCGTTTTGCTTCATGACACACAGCGAGCGCAGCCCGGCAAAGGATGCGGCCGCAGCCACCTCCATGGCCACTTTTTCGTTGACCGACCATTCCACGTACAGATGGCCGTCTGTTGACGCTTTCGCCAGGGTTTCGATGATTTCAGATGAAGGGGTCCCGGGGTAGCCTGCGGCAACACTGACACCGGCCTCCAGCGCGCCGCGGGCGATGGCCTCGTTGCCCATGACCAGGTGTCGCTCCCCTTTTTGGCCCGTCAAGACAATCGACATAATACCTCCGTTTTAAAAAACCTTTTGCTCACTTTTTAAGTATCCGATCGATGACATCCTGCGGCATTCTGACCGCTGCGCGCTCGTCGCCTTGATTATTGATCAGCTTCCGGCGGATGAGCGTCCGCAGGGCGCGTTCTTTCTTGTCGGCCCCTGCCCTGGCCAGATGCTGCAGGTTTTCAGCCGGAAAATTCGCAGTTTCGATAAAGCCCTGCCGGGCGGCACGCTCGACAAGCTCGCCGCCCGTCTCGGATCGAACGATCACGGTGTTCCAGCCCGGCCGGCCTTCGAACATCCCCACCGAGACATCCGCCAGCTCGGCGGTCATGTCCGTGCAGATAAAACAGGTGTGTGGAATCAGCGGCTTGATTTCAGAAAATGAAATCTCCACCCTGCCGTTTTCCGTGTCCACAACCAGGGCATTGGCCGGTGGCGGCGGAATGTCCATTCTCGTAATACGGGATATATCCAGTTTTTGCGACAATACATCGATCAAATGCCGGGTGTCCAGCGCCCAGTTGCAGAACAGACCCACCGCAAGTGATAAAGGAACCCGATGGGCTTCTTTTCCCAGGGAATTAACCCGCATCTGAGCGGCGGCAACCATCTGGCAGGGGGTCCCGACGAGGCCGATGCTCCGGTAGCCCTGCCGCGCAGCCATATTGACCGATGACAGGGTGGGCGCAGCCATGAATTTTGAGGTCGAATATTGAGCAACGTCCTTCCAGTGCGTCACCAGCCGGGGGATGGGGATCAACGCCTTATGATCCGTCAGGGCAGCCGCGTCAATGATGCCGGTCTTCAATGCAAAGGTCAGCAGAGCCGTGACGGTGCCGCCGGATTGAAACCCGCCCGTTTTCAGCTGACCGCCGGCCCGGGCCGCCAGCACTTGACGGACATCGCCCAGCGGGCTGCCGCTATACGGAGCCCCTTGAGTCGCCTGGTAGAGCGCATCCAGATCCACTTCGGCTTTGGGGCAATAGGCATAACAGCGGCCCTGTTCAAGCGTGCAGGGAAACAGCTGAGCGGTCTTGCCTTTATGGTTTTTGAAATAAGGGCAAATATCCACACAGGCGCCACAGCCGATGCACAAATCTCTCTCGTGAACATCGGCCAGTAGTTCTCTGGATCCCATTATGCGTGGCATGCAAGCCTCCGAATCGTCGTGCGATACTATTCGATGTACAGATAAGCGAGGACCGGCTCGTTGGCGTTTTCTTTTTTGCCGTGACCGGCACCAAAGCGACGGCAGGCGCAAGAGCCGATTTGAATTAACCTAACGGAAGGCAACGGCACGGTCAATCGGAATTTCAATCCATTATTCAGGTGACCGGTAGGATTCGAGGTTTTGTGCCTTTTCTTTGAGCAGAAAATGGTAGATCAGGTCACAATAGCGATCCAGCTCAACCATTCCTTTGCCGGATACAGCATAGCGCCAGAAACCATAAAGCTTGGCCAGATTGATCATGCGCTGGCTGTAGGATTTCCAGTTAAAATGCTTTTGAACCCGCTTGATGCCGTTTTGGGATATCGTTTCCCAGCAGTGCTCATCCTTGTGGCAATCTTTGACAAAACTTTCCAGGCTTTTGGCGATCAACTCGGGCTTGCTGGTATTCATCAAAAAACCACTGATGCCGTATTCAATGATTTCCAGCGGCCCGCCGAACTTGGGCGCAAACGTCGGCAATCCGGAAGCCATGGCCTCGATGATCGTCAAACCAAATGCCTCAAATAAGGCGGGTTGCACAAATATACCCTGGTGATCGGCGATCACGCGGTAGGCCTCACCGGTATCGAGTTTGTTGATGCTCGGCAGCCAGCGCAATTTACCGTGCAGATTATAACTTTCGATGAGATCGTAGGCCTTGGTGATCTCGTTGCGTTCTTCAGAGTCACTGGAATCTTCAATATGAATGGTACCGGCCGCAAATATGAGGTTGCAGGCGTCCTGCAGGGTTTTGCTCATACCAAAGGCCTGAATCAGGCCGGTGATGTTTTTGATCTTGTCAAAGCGCGCCATCGTAAAGATGGGCATCTTTTCCGGATGGTCCAATCGGCCGTAAATATCTTCCGAATCGTCGCGAAACAGCCGGCGCTCCCATTGCTGCTGTTTGGTCTGGATTCTTTTTTCTTTTTGGTCATACGGAAAATACAGTTCTTCGTCGACGCCCGGCGGAATGACGTTAAATTTGGGCGCAAACAGATTGACGCCGTTGATCACCTGGTAAAGCTGCGGCAGTGAAAAAAACTGGTAGGATTCATACTGGCCCATCGTATCTTCGGTACCGATGATTTCCTGTAATGTACTGGTGATGATGAAGTCCGACTTGTTCATGGAGAAAATGTCCGCTGTGTACTGCAGCGAGAAATGGTAGTCTGGCTCGTTTTCCTGCCAGTGCAAATCGGAAAAGGCATACTTTGTCTTTTCAAGCGCATGCGCAATGGTGCACTGGATGACATCGAACTTGTCGGAAAGCAGCGATGCAACCAGGTTGCCGTCTGAATAGTTGCCGATGATCAGGTCCGGGCGCCCTTCAAATTCGCTCAGCAATTCTGTGGCGGCATCCTCGGCAAACGTCTCCAGGTAGGGCCAGATTTTAAAGCGCGACACCCAGTGTTTGACGATATTATAGTGACTGTCCCTGAAGGGTACGCGCAGAATATAGCTGTTGTCGGTCTGGAAAATTTCTTCCGTGCGTTGATCACAGGTGGTGTCCTGCGCTTCAGGAATCAGACGGGTCAACACGACGATTTTCGGTTCGACATCCAGTCCGGTCAGTCGAATCTCTTGGGTCAAATGCTTCTCAAGCGCCCGCACCTGATCGAGGATATAAATAACCTGACCGCCGGTGTCTGGCTTGCCAAGGGCGTTGGTTTGCCCGAACCAGCCATGCGGGGAAATGATCGCAATCTTTGAAATGAGCGGCATCGGCACACGCGATATAAAATGTTCCAAAAGATCATCTGTTGGTTCACTAATGAGATCGAGCAGGGTCTGAATGGTTTCAGATATGCGGCCGACGGTATTGCCCCAGCCGACCTCAAAACCGTCTTTTTTCATTCGCCTTTCGACGCTGCTGTATGGAGTCGCCTGGTCTTTGTGTTTGAGCCACTCCAGCATTTTTTCAAGCGAATTGTAAAAGGTGTCAAAATCTCGCATGAGCGTGCCGTTGACCAGCAATTGGCGGCCATTGTGCTGATGGAGCTGGATGAACTCAAACAGCTTTGCATTCCACTCATCGGGCCGGCTGAAAATGTTGCTGCACATGTATCGGTTCAGAAAACGGATACCGTTGCCGATGGTGCGGGTATCTCGAATCGTTGGGGAAAAATCATAAAACGGCATAAAGTCGATGTGCAGGTGAGAATTGCGCATTTGTTTCTTCAAAACATAAGAATCTCTTAAATCCAGGTAATCGGTGAGCGAGATTTCCTCCATGTATTCGCCATCTAAACGGATGCGGTAATAGCGATACCTGGCTATGGCATAACGGTGCAGCATAACCAGCGTTTCACGGGCCAGAAATAGTTCCTGCGCCTTTTTCAAAAAGTTAAACATCGAGGATTCGCTGCGAAATTTCGGGCTTTTTTTGTGCCGGTCGCAATAGGCGCGGAAAAACTGGATGATACCGTTGCGAAGGCAGATGCCAAACTGCTGGTTGGTGACAAACGCAACAAACTCTTTAAAATCCCGGCGATCCTTTTTATCCAGGATCTCATTTAAAACATTTTTCATAATGAATCCATCTTCCTTTAGCGCTGGTTGGCTTTTTTAATAAATTGATATCGTTCGATCCCTTCGAGGATCCCACCGCAGTATTTTTGCCTGGCGAAGTAAATGCCCCGGATGCCCTTCAGCTTTTTAAGCTCGGGGCTGAAATTGCCCACGACCACACCCAGCGGTTCTCCGCGCAACATCTCCTCATCATTTCCCGAATCCCCGCAGACCAGAAAGTTTCCCAGCGGAATTTCCCACTTATAGCTCAAATAGCGCATGGCCTTTCCCTTGGAGGCCCGATACGGCAGAATATCCACATATCGATCCTGGGTATAAATCAAGTTGTAGCGGCATTTATTCTTGAGCAGGCGCTCGTGAATCTTCGCCAGGCGGTCTTTGGCCGGTTTCATTTCATAGCTGACATTGAAGCGCCGCTGGACGTCCGCTTTCTGGTATTCTAAAAACGGAAACTCTTTTAGCAGCTCGACGATTTTTTCACGGTCCCACTTGGCGGATATGTGGGTTTGCCAGCCGCGCCCGCGGTGCAGGTGTTTGCCGTAGTAAATCTCGGCGCCCACAGACGTGATCAGGACATCCGGCAAGGGCACCTGATTTTTTTCTAGAAACGCGGTTGCCGATTCAAGCGGCCGGCCGGTCGCCAGACCGAATCCGATACGGTCTTGATTTTCCCGAATGAGGGCCAACAACTCAGCCAGGTGCGTGTTGTCGCCACCGACAAGAGTGTTGTCGATATTGGCAACGATAAAATAGTTGAGCCGTGCCAGGCGCCGGCCGATGGAATCGGACGGCACGGCGACTTTCATCTTTTCTTCAGCCTGCTCTGTAAAAATGCGACCGATTTGCTCGATGTATGCGTCTGCATGGCTTTCCCATGTGTAGTGTTTGCGAATGCTCATGATGCCGGCTTTGGAATACTGCTTCCATTTTTCACCGTCGCTGATAATCTTTTTGACGGCATCGGCAATGGCTTTAGTGTCGGTGGTATTCACCAGGATACCGCTCGGGCAATTTTTAATGATATCCCGCGGTCCCCCGTCATCCGGGGCCACGATCGGCAAGCCGCAGGCGGCCGCCTCGATCAGCGTCAGACCGAAAGGCTCGGTCAGGGCAGAATTAACGAATACGCCCTTTTTCTCCGCTGCAATCCGGTACAGCTCCGGCACTTCATGCTCGAAGTCGTGTTTTTTGGGGATGGCGATTTTACCGTACAAATCATATTTATCCATCAGCAGCAGAATCTCGGTGAGGACATCGCGCTCATTGTCTTCCATTGCGGTAATGTCCTTGCGAATGCCGGCAAAAACCGCCAGGTTGGCCATCGACTGCAGCTCTAAATCCTCGCCGTATGCTTTGATCAATCCGGCAATATTTTTGCGCTTGTCCGGACGACAAAGCGATAGAATCAGTGGCCGGTCGGGATACATGAAAAATCGATTCAGCTCCTCCAGCATTGACGCCTGAGCATACAGTTCAATTTCTTCTTTGGCTGCCTCCGGCAGCATATCGTGATAAAATGGATAAAATTTTTCAATATCCAGCCCCGGCGGGATGACCTGATACGCCGGCATACCTTTATTTTCATACTGCCCGTATTGTTCGCTGACTTCCTGGTTCGTGCTGGCGACAATCAGATCAGCTTCTTTGAGCACCTCCTCTTCCATCTGGATCCGATAATCGATTTTATATTTTTTGGTAATAAGTTCCTTCTTCATGCCTTCATCGAGCAACCGTTTCAATTTTGAGCGCCCGAGGGAATGACCGGTATAGATGAACGGGAGGCCGAAGATTTGAGCCAGCTGCATGGCGACATAACCCGCATCCGGATAATGGCCATGGACGATGTCGGGAATCGCATTCTGGCGCTTGATATACTTAATGACTCTATCCACATACTCATCAAGATGCGGCCAGAGGCGCTCTTTGCGTATGTATTTTTTCCCGCCGCACTGCATGCGAACAATGCTGAATTTGTCATTGACGTGCTCGACGGGGCGGGCGTAGTCTTCGGATACGGCCTTATCGTCGATAAGGCGCGTAAAGAGCTCCACCCGCTCGATATTCTCCGATTGACTGAGGGCCTTGCCCAGTTCGACAACATATTTGATCTGACCCCCCGTGTCGGCATCATGTCCCAGTTGCATATTTTCGGCTCGCAACAAGCCATGAACGCTGAACATTTGGATATGGTATTTTTGCGCTGTCATGAATTCACTTTTTTTGAAAAAGGGCTTTGAAAGGTTGGTAAAAGGATGCCGAATCCGGAATCGCGCCCTTGATTTCGCATATTCGGGAAGCAAACAGCGAGGCCCGCGCCAGTATCTCATGCGGTTGCCATTTTGCGAGAAGGCCGGCGGCAAGCATGGCGGCATAGGCGTCCCCCGCGCCGACCGAGTCAACAACCGTGATGGCTTCTGCCGGTTCGGAGCTGAAACGATCGTTATGCGCAAACAACTCGCTTCCCGACTCACCCTTTGTCAGGGATAGCGTCGAGATCGAATAGGTCTGCATCAAATCCTGGACAAGGGCATCAGCGCCTGCCGGCAAAGAGAACATTTGCTTTAATTTTTCCAGCTCGCCGGTGTTTAATTTCAGAACATCGGCCTTTGAAAGCGACTGTTCAATGATGGCTTTACTATAGCAATCGGGACGCAGGTTGATGTCGCAGAAGTTGAGGGTGCCGGATGCTTTCGCACCCAGAAATGCCTGCAGGTTTTGACGACCCCTTTGGGTTCTCTGAACAAGCGTACCAAAATATATCAGTTTGGCGGTCTACCTGAGCGCTGCGTGCTCTGC
>JASFGN010000010.1:0-13998 GCA_050123735.1 Desulfobacterales bacterium
CAACCGTTGATTTCTTTTTCCTTGACCAGATAGATCGCCGGCAGGCTGAGTACGGTCACCAGGCCCTTGACGATGATGTTGGCCAAAAAAATGGACCAGACCACCGCATGCGGCAGTGTGAAACCAAATGCCAGCCAGCAAAAAATCAGGCTGTCCATGGGGATGCTGACCGCATTGCTGGTTAGTACCCGCGCCCATTGGTATCGTCGCGTCATACGTGTCACCCAGAAGTGGTAAACTTCCGTATCGATGAGCTCGGCGATGACTTCTGCCGTGATACTGGCGATAACAATTCGCCACACGGGGCCCAGAATGCTCGCAAATTCCCGACCCAATCCCCAGGCGGCATCCTGTGGCAGCCAGGCGGCAAATTGAAAGAAAGCTGCCATGAACAGATTGATGCCGGCTGCCAGAATGATGGCGGTGCGCGCAACTTTTTTCCCGAGCTGTTTATGGACCAGATCGCGAATGGTAAATGTCAGGGGATAAATAAAGGTCCCGGCGTCAATACTGAAGCCCGCAATTCGGGCAATTTTGAGACTACCGATATCCGACAGCAGCTGGGCGGCAATATACACGGCAATAACCACCACGGCTGAGGTGGCGATGGAATTATCGGCGCCGGGCTGTAGTAATTTTGTCTCCATATGTTGCATGAAAATTAATGCGAAATTACGATTACAATGAACAGCAGCCAGTAATGCAAAATGGTAAATCTAAAGAAGCTGCAGATCCCCTAAAATGACTTACATATGAAAGCCGCCAGCTCGTGCTATATTCCATTAAAGCGTCATGTGGAATGGTTGCCTTCCGCAAATCGGGAAATAGCCAGCCAGGCTTTAGCGTCAAATTTAAGAGTTGTATCCTTTAGCAGTTCCTGTGCTTCTGCCGATGAGACGCGCAGAATTTCAATCAGTTCGGAGGCCGTGTTTTTTCGGGTTGAAGGCGTACCTTCGCATTCCACATACACCATGGCCACGGATTCATCGGTCATGCCGGCGGATGAATAAATCGGCGGGCTGATCTTGATGAATCGCCTGACGGTTAAGCCGGTTTCCTCCATTAATTCGCGTCGGGTGGCCTGCTCGACAGATTCACCCGGATCGACCAATCCGGCGGGGAAACCGTATTCATAACCATTTAACGGTACCCGATACTCACGTAAAAGGACCATTTTGTTTTCGACAGCGTGATACGGCACGATCACCACCGCATCCGGCTGCCGGTAATTGCCGCTGATGCATTTGGGTTCTTTTTGGCGGGTCACAATTTGCCAGGATTTTTCTTCCCCGGTTCGGTCGATATAGTTTACATCAAACAAATTTAACCAGCGCCCGGTGGTCATTTTCTTCGAGCCCTTAATTTTTACCTTCATAGAATCATTTGACTTTCGATATCAAGATTTGATTTTCAGATCGTCCCGGCTTTTTCCGGATTGCTGCGGTCCGGATGGTGCATCACCTGCTTTGCGAAGCAAAAGGGCCCAGTCTTCAGCCACCATGTCCTGAATTTGCGAGATGTCCGCATCGCTCAGATGCTCGAAGCGCTTCTGGGTTTGCAGATAGTCTTTTACCGGGCGATCACCCTTATAATTGAGGGCGTAGCGGATGCCGTCTTCGATTTCGTAAAGCGGAAATATATTGGTCTGCACGGCCAGTCGAGCAATTTTAACCGACATGTCCGAAGGGGCGCCCCAGCCGGTGGCACAGGAGGCAAAAATATGAATAAAGCGCGCGCCGCCTTTGCTGGCCTTGGCCTTTTCAAATTTGGCCATCAGGTCTTCGGGAAAGGCGATGCTGGCGGTGGCGGCATAAGGAATCCGGTGGGCGGCCATGCTTTCCATGATGTTTTTTTTGCGGGTCTTTTTCCAGTTCTGTCCCGGAGTGGTGGTCGTGCGCACGCCGAATGGGGTCGAAGAGCTGCGCTGTACGCCGGTATTCATGTAGGCCTCGTTGTCATAACAGACAAAAATGCAATCCTCATTGCGCTCCACTGCGCCGCTCAGCGACTGGAAACCAATGTCAAATGTGCCCCCGTCACCGGCCCATGAAACCACGGTGGTTTCGGTGTGGCCTTTAAGGTCCAAGGCTGCGCGCACACCGCTGGCGGCAGCACCGGCAGTGGCAAAGGCCGTATGCAGGATGGGGATCTTTACGGCCGATAGCGGGTAGGGCCCCACAATAATTGAGGCGCAGCTGGCCGGGATGACCATGATGGTTTTTTCTCCCAATACCTTCAATGCAAACTTCAGGGCGATGGCGGCGCCGCAACCCGGGCATCCGAGATGGCCCGGCTTAAAATAGTCTTCTGCGGTTATGCTGGGTTGTTCCATGATGCAACCGTTTCCGGATCAAGTCCGATCCATATGTTTTCTGCCGGCGGGCTGTCGTTATTTTGGGTTTGCCAGTAAACATCTTCAATCGTCTCCGGGGTGACATCACGTCCCCCCAGGCCGGCCACGTAGCCAAAAATTTGCGGTGGCGATTCAGCCCCGTACATAGCCGCACGAAGTTCCTGGGCAAATATGCCGCTGGCCCCGAAGGAACAGTTGCGGTCCACCACCGCCACTTTGGGTTTGCCGTTGAGGATCTGTCTGAAAAAATCGATGGGAAAGGGGCGAAACATTTTTAATTTTAACAGGCCGGCGCGTTCTCCTGCCGCGCGCAGGCGTTGCACCGCCTGGCGACAGGTGCTGACGGTCGTACCGGCGGTTACAAAAATGATATCGGCATCTTCACACTGAACCGCTTCAGCCAGATGGGGATGACGGCCAAAAATGCGGTTAAAATCCTGCGCAATACGCTCAAACCTTTGCGGGACCTGTTGCATCGCGGTCTGGATATTGTACCGCATTTCCATGTAAGCCTGCGGGGGGACAAATTGATTGTAGGCTGCAGGATTTTCGATATCGAGCTGAAAGCGCGGCGACAAGAGCGGCAAAAACGCATCCACCGTTTTCTGATCGGGGATATCGATCGGTTCATAGGTGTGGGACAGAAAAAAGGCGTCCAAAACGACCATAACCGGCAGGTTGACCGTTTCGGCCAGACGATAGGCCTGCAGGGTTGTGTCGAGGACATCCTGGCTGTCCTCGCAATACAGCTGGATCCAGCCGGTATCCCGCTGGCTGAGACTGTCGGTTTGATCCAGCCAGATGTTCCAGCCGGGCCCCAGCGCGCGGTTGACCTCCGCCATGACGATGGGCAGACGCGCAGCCGATGCCCAGTGCAACAGCTCGTGCATATAGGCCAGACCGTGTGAAGAGGTGGCGGTGAAAACGCGAACACCGCTGCTGGCCGCACCGATGACGGCAGCCATGGCCGAGTGCTCGCTTTCCACACAGATAAAACGGGCATTCAGGGTTCCATTGGCGCAGTATTCGGATATCATCTCAACAATATGGGTTTGCGGTGTAATCGGGTAGGCCGCGACCACCTGAACCTTTGCCAGACGCACAGCCTCTGAAACTGCCTGACTGCCTTCAGTGACCTGTTTCATACCCCTTCCTCCTTCAACGCCATGGCATTGCGGGGACATTCCGACACGCACAATCCGCACCCTTTACAATAATCCATGTTGATTGTGCGCTGCTCATTTTCGATGACCACCGACATGTCGGGGCAATACAGCCGACAATAGTCGCATGCATTGCAGACGCCGCAGTTATAACACCGCCGGGCTTCCGCCAATACCGTCTTTTGCGAAAGCGTTGCCGCAACGGGTAAAAAGGACTGAACCCGATCTTCGACCGAGGCGATCGGTGCCTTAAGCCGTGCCGCGGTTTTAAAGTAATGGAGGTTGATCTCATCGGCGGAAACGATATGCGGATTGCGCCCTTTGCGCGTCTGGCCAAGATATATGGCCATGGAGACAGCGGGTCCGGGGCCCACCCGGCAGTTGGCCACGGCTTCCTTTACGGTGTCACCGCCGGACTTAAGGTAGCTATCGAGCGCAATGGCCGCCTGCTTGCCGGAAGCAATGGCGTCGCTCACGCTCTTGACGCGATTTGTGAGGTCTCCGCCGTATATCATGGGCACATCTGCCGCAATCAGTTCGCAATGGCTCAGCCGTATCGGCGCACGATCATCGCGCGGCACCTGCTGCCAGGTTTCGGCCGGCTCAGCACCGATGGCGGTAAAAACATGATCGACCTGCAATCTTTCGAAGGTATCTCCGTCCGGTACAACACGGGCGCAGCCCTTAATATCGGTGGTGCTGACCTTCATTTTTTGCAGGCGAATGGACAATACTGAATTTGGGTTTGTCGGGGTGCCGGTAGTCTCTGTTATCTCCACGGGTGCCAGAAGCGTCTTTAGGGTGACGCCTTCTTCTATGGCCATTTCCACCTCGGGATCAAAGGCAGGCATATCCTGTCTGCGCCGGCGGTAGATGATGATCGGTTCAAGGCCTAATCGCGCCAGAGAGCGCGCCACATCAATTGCGGTGTTGCCGCCGCCGATAACGGCTGCTGTGCCTGTCAGGGAAACATTTTCGTCCGACCGCAAACGGTTCAAAAACTGCAGCCCATCCATGGCCCTGTGTGCACCCTCAATTTTAAGATCAATTGCCCGCCCGTACCCGCAGGCGATGAAAAGCGCATCGTATCGGGTTTTGAAGCTCTCCAGCATTGCAGAGGATACTGCCGTGCGGCAATGAATTCTGACCCCCACCTTTTTAATACGATCGATTTCCTTTTCCAACACTTCTTGAGGCAACCGATAGGCCGGTATACCCCAGCGGAGAATACCGCCGGGCGCGGCCGAAGCTTCAAATATATCGCAACCATATCCCAGCAGGGTTAAAAAGTAAGCCGCCCCCAGGCCCGCCGGCCCCCCGCCGGCAATGGCCACTTTTTTACCGTTGGCCGCCAATGGCTTAACCGCCGCAGGCTGAGATTCACCCGCCAGTGTGTCGCCGACAAAGCGCTCCAGATGATGGATGGCAATCGGCGCATCCAGGTGGGCACGATTGCAGGCATTTTCACACGGGTGAAAACAGACATACCCGCAAATTGCCGGAAAGGGATTTTCGATGAGAATTGTTTGCCAGGCTTCTGTGATTAAATTCTGTGATACCAGTAGCTCAATGCGCGCAATATCCTCCCCCAGGGGGCAGGCTGCGCTGCACGGTGCGGTTTTTTCATCATACAACGGATGCACATAGCGCCAGGAGCCGGTCTTGTTAAGCTCTGTCGAGGCCGAGGAGTGGGGCAGAAATAAAGGAATTTTGTTATCCGGATGTTTGTAATCTGTCATCGTCGCCCTGTTGTTTCAATTGAGGCGTCGGGGTGTTTTTCCGCTAAAAATTTAAGAAAAACGCCCCGATCCCTCGTTTAATCAGGCCTTAAATCGTTCGCGTCTTGCATCAACGTAACCTGCTCATAGGCTTTTTGGGCTGCCCGAATATTATGGGCAGGTTTGGTGGCGATTTCGGCTTCAATCGCTTCTGAAATCATGTCCAGGGGCGGTTTGTCCATCATTTTGGCAAATGCGCCGATCATGGCGGTGTTGATAATGGGATGCGTTCGGGTTCCCAGGTCGCAGTCGATAGCGATCTGGGTTGCATCAACCCAAGCGAGGCGAAAGCCCTGATAAGCCTCTTTTTTCAAGGGCGGTCCCACGGTATTTAACAGGATCCAACCACCCGGCTTAAGTCCTTTGGTGACATCCACATTCTGAAGCAATTTAGCGTCCTGAACAACCACATGGTCCGGTGTGTACATGTTGTTGCGGGTCAGAATTCTCTTTTTATCCAGTCTTAAATAGGCTTCAACCGGTGCACCCCGTCTTTCAACTCCGAACAACGGAAAGGTTTGCACATCATAGCCGGCACTGAAAAAGGCCTTGGCCAGCAGAATCGAGGCCACCACCGTGCCCTGGCCGCCGCGACCGTGAAAGCGAATTTCCAGCATTTTTTTGTTCCTTTTTCGGAATATTCATATGACAGGTGGTAAAAACGCCAGGCGCGAGTTCAAACGGCTCTCATACTATAATAAAACCGTACCGCTGTCAAAGCAGCGCACCGGTTTTAACGGTAGCCATCTTGTTGTCCAAGCTGCCGATTAATTTGAATTTACAGCTATAAAGCGGGCTAAAGTGTTTGGCCGGTTTTACCGATATTATCGTTACTTGAATTCTGCTTGATTTCGCATGAAAATCAGTGAGAATTTTATCAAATTTCATCGCAATTGCGGATGTGGCTACCAGGGGGTAAAGATGGCCAGCTTGCTGCGGCGCACAGACAAATTGGATTCACCATCCAATCACACTGAAAAACGATCCGGTCAGGACCGGCGCATCCATCGGTATCCGAAATTGAAATACCTGCTATTTTCCGGCAGGCGGGCCAACGTTCGCCGCAAGGAAGATTTGCACCATACTTTCTATTTCGATCGTTACAGTTCACATCTTTTTGCAGCCATTGTTGCCATCCTGCTGCTCAGCGTTTTAGACGCCCTGCTGACACTGCATTTGATCGGCAGAGGTTCAACCGAAATGAATCCGATCATGTCCTATTTTCTCCGATACGGCCCGGTTGTGTTCATGGGGGCAAAATATTTTCTTACCTGTTTCGGCGTTGTTATTCTGCTGCTTTTAAGAAACGCTGTGCGCAAAAGATCGATTACGCATGCCGAGAATCTCTTTTCCTATATTATCGGCGCCTTTACCACTGTTATTGTGTGGGAGCTGTATTTAATCTTTTTTGTGGTGTCCTAGTCCATCGATCTGAAGTTGACGTTTAAAAATTTACCACGAAAACACGAAAATAAAATATATTTCGTGCTTTTAATATCCCCTCCAGTATCCTTTCCAACGATGCTTGACATTTGAGCAGTTAAGCCTATTATATGAAAAATTTGATTGAAGGAGCCCTAAATGCCGATTTACGAATACCAATGCAGGGCCTGCTGTCATTGTTTTGAAGCCCTGATGCTGTCCTCCACGGATCCGGAACCCAAATGCCCCGAATGCGAATGCGGGGACGTTGAGAAACTGATGTCGGCAGGTTGTATCAGAGCCCAGGGCATTCCATCCGGCTCTGGTGGTTTTAATTCAACGGCCTGCAAGCCGTCGGGCTGAGGGATCTAATTTTTCTTTCCTCAGTTTGAGGAAAATGAGCCTCAAAACGGTATCAGCCTGTTTTTGGGGTCTTCAGATATATGGGCCTTTGTCGGTCGGAAAAACCAGACCCGGGCGCATCTGAACCTTAACCGCTCGGTGATAATTCCCGGCTCATAAAAAACAAATTGATATGGACGCCCCAATCCATGACTGCCTGAGCGCCTATCGCGATCTGGTGGCGCGGGTGGATCGCCTGTTAGGCGTTGTGCGCTGCAGATATCCTGCTGACATCGCCTGCCACAAAGGCTGCGATTGCGGCTGCCGCAACCTGTCAATATTTCCCATCGAAGCCCTATCCATTTGGCTGGCCATCCGGGAACTGCCCGCAAAAACGGCTACCATCATCCGGCAACGGGCGGCTGCCAACACGATCTGGGATTGCCCTTTGCTCGAAGACCGGGCCTGTGGTTTGTATCCGTTTCGGCCGATTATCTGCCGGACGCATGGCTTGCCGTTGCAAACGATCTACAATGGGCGTCCGTCCGTCGGCTATTGCCGGCGCAACTTTAAAAATCGGCCGGCCATTCCGCCGGATGCGGTCATCGATCTGGATTGTATCAACGACTCGCTCAGAGCCGTCAATGCGGCGCTCGCGCCACACATTCCCCGGCAGATGCCCGTTCGTCTGTCCATCGCCGCAGCGGTTCTCCTCAGATTCCGCTAATCCTGGCTCGATTATTAGACAATGAATCTATGACCCACGCTTTGTTAGTTCAACTTCCGGTGCCGCGCCTGAACTACGGTGTTCAGACCGGCAATATCCCCCTGGGCGCAGCCTGTCTCAAACAGGCCGCCCGGCATGTGCCCGGAGCTCAGGTGGACATTCTGCCCGAAAGCATTGCGGCGTATCTTGGCGATGCAGCTCTCCTGGAAATACTGCTGCAGCGCGAGGCGGAAATCGTCGGTTTTACGGTGTATTGCTGGAATCTGGAACGATCGCTTTATGTTGCCCATCAGCTAAAGGAGCGCTATGCGCCCCGCATTGTCTTTGGCGGCCCTGAAATCACACCGGACAACCGGGCGATGATTTCCGATGCGGTCGATTTTTATGTTTATGGTGAAGGTGAGGCTACTTTCCTTAAACTTCTCGAGGAGACCGCGCGCTGGCAAAAAAAAAGCGCCATGGAACCGTTCGGGGCACTCTTCAAAAATAGTTCGAGCCCCTATTTGCAGAATTTGCTGGAGCCTGAAATTGAAAATGTCATGCTTCTGGAAACCCAGCGGGGCTGCCCCTACCGTTGCGGATACTGTTACTACAATAAATCCCACCAGGGCTTGTCATTTGTCGATGAGACCCATTTGTTGCAAGGGGTCCAATGGGCGCTTGATCATCGTGTCAAAGAGTTGTATCTGCTGGATCCCTCGCTGGATGCCCATCCCGGGCTTAAAGATCTGTTAAAAAAAATCAACAAACTGAATTCAGACCGGCGGCTTGAAATCATCAGTGAAATCCGGGCCGAAAGCATTGATGCCGAATTGGCCGATCTGTTTGCGGCAGCAGGATTTTCCTGGTTTGAGATCGGTCTGCAAAGCACCAACCCCCGCGCACTCCGGATCATGAACCGACCCACCCGTCTGAAGCGATTTGCGAAGGGTGCAAAGCTGCTAAAGCAAAACGGTATCATAGCGGCCATTGATTTAATAGTGGGGTTACCGGGGGATGACCTGCAGGGCGTCAGCCATTCGCTCGAATTCGTGGCTGAACACGAGCTGGCGGATGATATCCAGGTATTCCCGCTACTGATCCTGCCGGGAACCGATTTTCGTTTAAACAGCACCGAGCTGGGGTTGCGTTATGAAAAAACACCGCCGTATACGCTGATCGAAAGTACCACTTTTTCATCGGAAGATCTCTTGCTGGCGTTTGATCATGCTGAAGTGCGTTTTGACGTGGTTTTATATCCCATGCCGGATCTGGATGTTTCCTGGAAATCCAGCCCGGAGCCGTTGCCGGCCTATCCAAGAGATATAGGCGTCAAGATTGCCGATGCGTCCTATATTGCCAAGGTGCAGTTGTATGCCGAAAGGCCGCTTCCAGAACTGGCGGCGTTGGCAAAACGACTGACACAGCCCTATCAGATTTTTATCCATCCAACGCTTTCAGATGAAAAATTCATTAAATCGGCGCTGTCGATTTTAACGGCGGCCAATCCATTTACGCCCCTTGAAATTGTATTTCTGGAACCCGGCAGGGTGCCGCGCAGCCGTTCCATTCTGTCGGCCGTCGAGCTGCAGCGCCCGCATTTTCTGGATCAGGATTTGCGCTACCTTTTTCCTGCGGCCGGCAACCGGGCTGTTCTGTTTACCCTGATTTCCCGGGATGCCAGGCCGATATTTCAGGGTGTCATGGAACGCCAGGTGTTCTGGTGGAATAAAAGTCGGTTTCCGGAGATGACGGATATGGCAGCGCTGTCCGATATGGACGGCATTCTTATTGACATTGATGGGGCCAATGAAGGGGCTGAGGACTGGATGGAACGGTTTGCAGGGCTTTCCGAAAATATTCCGTTTATCAGTTTTGCAGATGTGCACCTGCAAAGGCGCTGGTTGATGCTGACGATGCCGGATGATTACACAGCCAAGGCCCTCAACTGGATCTGATACCGGTCAAATAAGGGCCATCAATCCAGACAGAATTAGGATTGATCCGAATAATCCGACTGAGATCAGAATTTGATGCTTGATGGTAAAAAAATTGTCAGCCGGGCCCTGAATCGAAAGCTTGACGGCATCGGCGATTGATTCCAATTCAGGTCGCTGCAATCCCGTCACTTCCTGTAAAGCAGCAAGTGTGTGCTGCGTTTTTACGTTAAGCTGTCTTTCCCAATGCACTTCATCTGCGCGCTGAAAGGCACGCCTGCGGATTTCTTTTTGAATCTTTGCTTCTAATCGACGATCCATAAGCCCCCCTTTTCAATCGGACAGCCACCCCCGGGCTGTTTCCGGCACATAAATGACCGGAAATGCCCGGGCAATGTTTTCATTTGGCCTGAATTAAAGCTCGATCGAATCCCCGGGGTTCATCACGGTTACCTTGGCAGCGGTTTCTTGCATAACCCGTTCGGCCCAGGCGTGAGGATCCTGTTTGATGACATCAAAGGTGTCATAATGAATCGGTACCACCTGTCGCGGTTCGATCAGTTTGACAGCGCGGAGGGCATCATCAGGACCCATCGTAAAGTTGTCGCCGATCGGCAAAATGGCCAGGTCGATGCCTTCTTCTCCGATGAGCTTCATATCATAAAAAAGGCCGGTATCACAGGCGTGGTAGATTTTTTTGCCTTCAATATAAAATAAAAATCCGCAGGGGTTGCCGCCGTAGGAGCCATCCGGCAGCGCCGATCCGTGCTGGGCGATGGTTAGCTTGACTCTACCCCAGGGGTAATCGAAACCGCCGCCGATGTGCTGCGGATGGGTATTTTCGACCCCCTGGCCGGCCAGCCAGGTCTGGATTTCATAATTGGAGATGACGGTGGCGTTGGTGCGTCTGGCGATGTTAATGGTGTCTCCCAGATGATCGCCATGACCGTGCGATACCAGGATGTAGTCGGTTTGAATCTCATCGGCCGTGCCGGATGCCAGCGGGTTGTCGCTCAGAAAAGGATCGATCAGCAAACGGCTTTGATCCGTTTCGATCAAAAAGCAGGCATGACTGAACCATGAAATTTTTATTGTCATCTTGCCCCTCCTTTTTGTTCAGCGGGATGCTTATAAAAATTTTTCGATTTTGGCGCTGCCTCTAAGACTCTGAATGTAGGCGCCGGCTTCAGAATCCGTCTTCTGCTTTTTGAGGTGCTCGGAAAGCCGCTCTTTGACGTCGGCATAAGTCATTTTTTGAGCGGGCTTTTTATCAACAACCTTGATCAGGTGATACCCGAATTGGGTTTCGACAATGTCACTGGTCTCATTGGGATTCAGATTAAAAGCCGCATCTTCAAAGGGTTTGACCATTTGACCGCGCCTGAAATAGCCCAGGTCACCACCGTTCGGACCGCTGGGCCCCTCCGAATAGGTTTTTGCCAGGGTCGCAAAATCTTCTCCCTTTTTGGCTTTTTCCTGAACCGATTCGATTTTTTTGCGGGCCTTATCTTTCTCCTCCTGAGGCGCATTGGCATCCACTTTAACTAAAATATGACTGGCCTTGACCTGCTCGGGTTGTTCGAAGAGCTGCGGGTTGGCATCATAATACGATTTTACTTCTTCATCGCCAATCGTAACTTTTGACCTCACTTCGTTGTCGATCAGTTGCTGAATGGCCAGGCCGCGTTCAATTTGATTCTGGACGTCTGATTCGGTAAGTCCCATGTCGTTCAACAGTTGTTCAAATTCGCCTGGTTTGGCATAGCGTTGCTTGATTTTTTGAAGTTCATCGGCAACATCCTTGGGGTCAATATTGATGCCTTTTTTCTTGGTTTCCTGAAAGAGTAATTCGCGGTCGATCAGGCTGTCCAGCACCTGGTTTTTCATCAGCCCCATCTGGGCTTCAGGTACCTGTTGCCCGCGCTGGTTTGCCCGCTTAATGTAAAAATCCATCTCACGATCAAAATCATCCTTGCTGATGGCAACACCATTGACAACAGCTGCTTTGCCGGCGGGTTCTTTTTTCTCTTCTGCCAGAGCCAGAGTTGACACCAGCATAACCGTCATTGCCAACACTGTTGTAAAAACCGGCCGGTTCTGGAAAAAATTCATTTAATGATCTCCTTTAAATTTGGGTAAAAAAAAAGACCCCGAAGAGTCCCTTCTTTTAAAATTAACATAAAAAAACAAACTCTGAGATTTACAGGGCGTCTCAATTTGCCCGTCCCTGTTCTATGACGCAATGACGTTATTATAAAACACTGCCTATAAATTTTCAACCATTGTAGCCGATCGGGGTAGAAAAAAGAGTCCGGTGCCCGATTGATGGTCGCCATCGTTTCGCTATTCGGTAATATAATGTAATTATTAATTATTTTTTGTGATGTGAGTCGTCATTTGCCGGCGGCATTGAAATTGCCAGTTATGACTTCAACAGAATTTTTTAAATCCCGGCCGCAACTGCCCCCCGCGCGAAATCGGCTGATAAAGACTTCCCATCCAAATACCTCTGGCGACATCGCCGTCCGGACAACGTTCTATCGTATTTTATTAGGACCGTTCTCGGGCGGGGCAGCTCCGTGCCACAGCGGCCCATACAGGCAGTTGTGATGCCGGCAGCCTTCTTTAAAAAGTGATCATCAGAAATCTCATTGTATTGACCCACCCTTTCGAGTATGAAATAATACAGCCCAATTGGGGACAACTGCTCGTCTTTTCACCGCCTTGCTCGGGAGGACACATCATGAAAGCGCAAGATTACATTAACCTGGAAGATGAATTCGGAGCCCATAACTACAAGCCACTGGATGTGGTGTTACAGCGCGGCGAAGGCATATGGATTTGGGATGTTGAGGGTAACAAATATATGGATTGCCTGTCGGCCTATTCAGCGGTTAATCAGGGCCACTGCCATCCGAAAATTATGGGCACCATGATCGAGCAGGCACAGGTATTAACCCTGACTTCCAGAGCGTTTCGCAATGATCAACTGGGCCTGCTGTATAAAGAGCTCTGTGATTTGACCAATTCCCATAAAGTATTGCCCATGAACAGTGGCGCCGAGGCAGTTGAAACCGTTATCAAGGCTGTCCGCAAATGGGGCTATCAGGTCAAAGGGGTTGCTGAAAACAAGGCTGAAATCATCGTATGTGAAAATAATTTTCACGGTCGCACCATCACCATCGTTGGTTTCAGTACGGACAAAACATCTCGTGAAAATTTTGGTCCTTTTACCCCCGGATTTAAGATTATTCCGTACGGTGATAGTGATGCCCTCGAAGCCGCCATCACACCGAACACCGTTGCTTTTCTGGTTGAGCCCATTCAGGGTGAGGCCGGAGTGATCATCCCGCCTGACGGCTATCTGCGCCAGGCCAGATCCATCTGCACTCAAAACAATGTCGTCATGGTTCTGGATGAAATCCAGACCGGCCTGGGGCGTACCGGCAAGTTGCTGGCTGAAGAACATGAGGGGATTGAGGCCGACCTGACCCTGATCGGCAAAGCGCTTTCCGGCGGTTTTTACCCTATTTCAGCGGTGCTTTCCAACAAGGAGGTCATGGATGTTTTGCGTCCTGGTGAGCATGGCAGCACTTTTGGCGGTAACCCGCTGGCCTGCGCCATAGCGCGAACGGCGCTCAAGGTTTTAGTCGAAGAGGGCATGATTGAAAATGCTGCCAGGATGGGGGATTATTTTTTATCGAATCTTTCCAAGATCAAGGCGCCTCATATCAAACAGGTGCGGGGCAGGGGGCTTATGCTGGCCGTTGAAATGACCGCTGATGCCGGCGGTGCCCGCAAGTACTGCGAGCAGTTGATGGCTCGCGGCCTGCTGTGCAAAGAGACCCATGAAAACACGATTCGTTTTGCCCCGCCGCTGGTGATCACCCGCGAAGAGATCGACTGGGCCCTGGAGCGGATAGAATCGGTTATCACCCAACCCAATTGATGCCGGTCATATCATTTTCTTTCAGGCGCTATCATTGTCAAGTTGCCGGTGGCCTGATATTTGGGATTCAACCCGCGCTGTGCTCAACCCGAAGGCATGGTTGCTGATCATCCCAAATATCGGGACACGGTATGGTTTCGGTGCAACACATCCGCATTTCGCCTTTCA
Source organism: Desulfobacterales bacterium (assembly GCA_050123735.1). Lineage (GTDB taxonomy): Bacteria > Desulfobacterota > Desulfobacteria > Desulfobacterales > JAHEIW01 > JAHEIW01. Next base: position 13,819 of record JASFGN010000010.1, read on the forward strand.
GAAGATAACATGCCCGCTTTGCAAATTGGACCTCCTGCAATGACCCATTTGAAAAACTGAACCGGTTTCAAAACGACGGTAAGATGCAATTTATAAAATTGGAAATGATTAAAATTGTTTTCAAAGTGCCAGATCATGCCTGAGGGCAAGGCTTTAGCCGTCTTAAAAGCGGAGTGTACA